>NZ_DASYBS010000096.1:0-212734 GCF_036500665.1 Cedecea sp. | reverse complement strand
GGTTCCGGCTTAAATCGCCTCGGTTTTCTCTCCGACTGGCCAGGGTCCGGGCCTCGGGAACGGCCGGAGGCTGAGAGCGTCGGGAACGCATCTCAGCCGACCCAGGACTGGGAGATAAAACGGAGGTCTGCCGCTTCAGCGGTCGATTTATTTCGCCGGGAGTCCGGGTTCTTAGGGGAGCGACGGTGGCTCCCCTGAGACGTTCACCGGTACGGTGGCTGCATATAAAACAGAGCTGAAAGTGAACGGAATATCCGCCGTTAGTTCATATACAAAGCCTGGTTGTGATGAAAAAGCAGCTTTCAAGCATCAGAAAAGGCGCTAGATAAAACTCTCCGCCTCGCTTCCCCCCCTACAGAATTCATCAAAAACACCATATGTTGCGTGGTTGCAAATTTTTAAATCAACATCTAGTATTTCTCTCAGTAAGAACACACCACCCGTGGGCAGCAAACTGCGGCGTTCCATTATTCTAAAGGGAAATACGAATCATGCGCATTACTATTTACACTAAAGATGATTGTGTTCAGTGCCATGCCACAAAACGGGCAATGGAGAGCCGCGGTTTTGCCTTCGAGATGATCAATCTCGACCTCAATCCGGAAGCGGCAGATGACCTGAGAGCCAAAGGATTTCGCCAGCTGCCGGTGGTGGTCACCGAAGCGGAAAGCTGGAGCGGCTTTCGCCCGGATATGATCAATCGCCTCTGCGTTGCCGCCAGCGTATGAGCACCCTCGTCTACTTCTCCAGCGAGTCGGAAAACACCCTGCGTTTTATCGAACGCCTTGGGTTGCCCGCCTTGCGCATTCCTCTGGAAGTCAAAGCGCGCCTGGAAGTGACGGAACCCTACATTTTAATCGTGCCCAGCTATGGCGGCGGCGGCATTGCCGGAGCGGTACCGCCTCAGGTGATCCGCTTTCTGAACAACCCGAACAATCGCGCGCTGATCCGCGGCGTGATTGCCAGCGGCAACCGCAGCTTTGGCGAAGGGTTTTGCCGGGCCGGGGACGTCATTTCACAAAAATGCCAGGTGCCCTACCTCTACCGTTTTGAGCTATTGGGCACCCCGCAAGACATCGACAACGTGCGTAAGGGAGTAAGCGAATTTTGGCAACGACAGAAGCAGTCCGTTTAGCGACGGAGAGCGTGGACTACCACGCGCTCAACGCCATGCTCAACCTCTATGACAAAGAGGGAAATATCCAGTTTGATAAAGACAAACAGGCCGTAGCCAGCTTCTTCGAGCAGCATGTGCTGCCACGCACCGTCAGCTTCCCCAACCTGCAGGCAAAGCTGGATTACCTGGTTACCGAGCAGTATTACGACGAAGCCGTGCTGACCCGCTACTCCCGCCAGTTCGTCCTTGAACTGTTTGACCGCGCCCACGGCAGCGGCTTCCAGTTTCAGACCTTTTTAGGCGCGTGGAAGTATTACACCAGCTACACGCTGAAAACCTGGGACGGGAAACAGTATCTGGAACATTTTCCGGATCGCGTTTGCATGGTGGCGCTGACTCTCGCCCAGGGGGACGAGCCACTCGCCGCACGCCTGATGGACGAGATGCTAAGCGGCCGTTTTCAGCCCGCCACGCCGACCTTCCTCAACTGCGGCAAGAAGCAGCGGGGAGAGCTGGTTTCCTGTTTCCTGCTGCGTATCGAAGACAATATGGAGTCGATTGGCCGCGCGGTTAACTCTGCGCTTCAGCTTTCCAAGCGCGGCGGCGGCGTAGCGTTCCTGCTCTCCAACCTGCGTGAAGCAGGGGCGCCCATCAAACGCATTGAAAACCAGTCATCGGGCGTGATCCCGGTAATGAAAATGCTGGAAGACGCGTTTTCCTACGCCAATCAGCTTGGCGCTCGCCAGGGCGCAGGCGCGGTTTACCTGAACGCTCACCACCCGGATATCCTGCGTTTCCTCGATACCAAGCGGGAAAACGCCGACGAAAAAATCCGTATTAAAACGCTGTCGCTTGGCGTCACGATCCCGGATATCACCTTCCAGCTCGCCAAAACCAATCAGCAGATGGCGCTGTTTTCGCCTTATGACGTAGAGCGAATCTACGGCAAACCGTTTGGCGACATCAGCGTCAACGATCTTTATCAGCAAATGGTGGACGACGACCGTATCCGTAAAAGCTGGATTAACGCCCGTGATTTCTTCCAAACGCTGGCGGAGATCCAGTTTGAGTCAGGCTACCCGTACATCATGTTTGAGGACACGGTCAACCGGGCGAATCCAATTGCCGGGCGTATCAACATGAGCAACCTGTGCTCGGAAATTTTGCAGGTGAACAGCGCCTCGAGCTATGACGAAAACCTCGATTACGCGCAGACTGGCAAAGATATCTCCTGCAACCTCGGCTCGCTGAACATCGCCCATACCATGGACTCACCGGATTTTGGCCGCACGATAGACACGGCCATTCGCGGCCTGACGGCGGTGTCGGACATGAGCCACATTCGCTCGGTGCCATCGATTGAGGTGGGTAATGCCGCCTCCCACGCCATTGGCCTGGGGCAAATGAACCTCCACGGCTATCTGGCGCGCGAAGGCATCGCCTATGGCTCTCCTGAAGGGCTGGATTTTACCAACATCTATTTCTACACCATCACCTGGCACGCGCTTCGTGCTTCCAACGCATTAGCCCGTGAGCGGAACCAGCGTTTCGCAGGCTTTGAACAATCCCGCTATGCCAGCGGCGAATACTTCCGTCATTACCTGGAGCAGGTGTGGGAGCCGAAAACGGAGAAAGTCCGGGCGTTATTTGCCCGGGCGGGCATCGCCATTCCGGGGCGTGAGCAATGGCAGCAGCTCTGCGACGACGTGCGCGAATACGGCCTGTATAACCAGAATCTGCAGGCTATCCCGCCGACGGGATCTATCTCTTATATCAACCACGCAACCTCGAGCATTCACCCGATTGTGTCGCGAATTGAGATCCGCAAAGAGGGCAAAACCGGACGCGTGTACTACCCCGCGCCGTTTATGACCAACGACAATCTTGAGTTTTATCAGGACGCCTACGACATCGGCCCGGAAAAAATCATCGACACCTACGCTGAGGCCACCCGACACGTTGACCAGGGGCTTTCGCTGACGCTGTTCTTCCGCGATACCGCCACCACCCGCGACATTAATAAAGCGCAAATTTATGCCTGGAAGAAAGGCATTAAGACGCTCTATTACATTCGTCTGCGGCAGCTGGCGCTGGAAGGCACCGAGGTGCAGGGCTGCGTGTCCTGCGCGCTATAACGCGAAGTACCACGCGAAAGTACAAGGAAAGAAAATGACGCAACTGACGCGCGTAAGCGCCATCAACTGGAACAAAATCGAGGACGAGAAAGACCTCGAGGTCTGGAACCGCCTGACCAGCAACTTCTGGCTGCCGGAGAAGGTGCCGCTCTCTAACGACATTCCGGCCTGGCAATCGCTCAGCGGCCAGGAACAGCAGCTCGTTATCCGTGTGTTTACCGGGCTGACGCTGCTGGACACCATTCAGAATACTGTAGGCGCCCCCGCGCTAATGGCCGATTCACTGACCCCGCACGAAGAGGCGGTAATGTCGAACATCAGCTTTATGGAGGCGGTGCACGCCCGCTCCTACAGTTCTATATTCTCCACGCTCTGCCAGACCAAAGACGTGGACGCCGCCTACGACTGGAGCGAGCAGAACGAAGCCCTGCAGCGTAAAGCCGCGATTATTCTGGGACATTACCGGGACAACGATCCGCTGAAAAAGAAGATTGCCAGCGTGTTCCTCGAGTCATTCCTGTTCTATTCCGGCTTCTGGCTGCCGATGTATTACTCCAGCCGTGGCAAGCTGACCAACACCGCCGATCTCATCCGGCTCATCATTCGCGACGAGGCGGTGCACGGCTATTACATCGGCTACAAGTATCAGAAAGCGCTGGCGCAGCAAAGTGCAGAACGCCAGACCGAGCTGCAAAATTTTGCCCTCGACCTGCTGATGGATCTCTACGATAACGAGCTGGCGTACAGCGAAACGCTCTACCGCGAGCTGGGCTGGGAAGACGAGGTGAAAGCATTTCTGAGCTACAACGCCAACAAGGCGCTGATGAACCTGGGTTACCAGGCGCTGTTCCCGGCAGAAATGGCGGAAGTTAACCCGGCCATCCTCGCCGCGCTGTCGCCGAATGCCGATGAGAACCACGATTTCTTCTCCGGCTCGGGCTCTTCTTACGTGATGGGTAAAGCCGTAGAAACCGAGGACGAAGACTGGGATTTCTAGTAGTCTGGCCGCTGAGTATTTTTGCGAGGTGGCCTATGTCGTTATTTCGTGTTTCTCTTTTCGCGCTGCTCTGCGGCAGCGCACCGTTAGCCTTTAGCGCACCGCTGCTGCTGGATATGGAACAGCTTGCGCACAGTAAGCAAGAGATTAGCCAGCAAAACCCCGATCTCATGCCCGCCTGGCGAGCGCTTCAGCATAAAGCTGACCAGGCGCTTATTCATCCGCTCTACAGCATCACCCAAAAAAGCCCCGGCTCTCCGGCGGGCGATCCTCATGAATATTACAGCTTTTCGGACTACTGGTGGCCTGACCCCAAAACCCCCGACGGCCTGCCGTGGGTGCGAAAAGATGGTCAGATAAACCCTGCCGCCGTAGGCAAGCAAAGCGATAAAGCGCGGCTGAACGGCATGGTTGATGATGTCTGGAACCTGGCGCTGGCATGGCAACTTTCCGGTAAGACGGCATACGCAGAAAAAGCCCGGCAGCAGTTAGTGAACTGGTTTATTACGCCGGACACCAGAATGACCCCCAACCTCGCCAACGCCCAGAGCATTCCAGGGCGGAAAGGCGTACGCGGTACGGGCATTCTTGATGGCCGGGGTTTAGTCCGGGTTATTGATGCGATTGAGCTGCTGCATGACGGTGGCCAGCTGGACGATAAAACCTGGCGCGGCCTCAGGCAGTGGTATCGCGACTATTATCAGTGGCTCACCACCAGCGAAAACGGCAAAAAAGAGGCCGCCGCTGAAAATAACCACGGCACCTGGTATGACGTTCAGGCCGCCGCGATCGCCCTGTGGCTGGGGGATAAAAACGCAGCAAAACAGCGACTGATTTCGGCTACAGAGCGTGTGCCGGTACAGTTTGACGCAAACGGCGTGCCGGTAACGGAAATTGGCCGCACGCGATCCTGGCATTACAGCAACTTTATTCTTGATGCCTGGAACCCGTTGGGAGTGCTCGGTGATAAGGTCGGCGTTAACGTCTGGCAGGCGAAAAGCGGCGAGCACAGCCTGCAAAATGGCTACCTGTATATTGCGCAGTTTGTCGATAGCCAAAAACCGTGGCCCTATCCAAATATCGAGCCTTTTAAGCCTGATGAAGCGCTGGAAAGTATCGTCACCGCAGCACATATATGGCGGGAAAATAATACCCTTCAGGAAAAGACCAAATGGCTACGCAACCGCAATAAAACGGCCGTTATAAATTTAATATCCTCTCCGTAATATTCTTGTCATTTTGGCCTGAATTATCTCCATTCAGGCCAAACATTTCCCTCATTGACAAAAAAATATCGCACCGCATTAATTCGCGCTCAGCCCAGCGCTCATGGGAAACTTCACCCACAATGAGCGCGCGGATATTTTCACATCACAAAACCGAGGGTTGCCTCAGATTCTTAGTATGTTAGGGTATATACAGGTCAATATTTCCACCAGGAATCATCTATAAATAAATCAAATACAGGAAGCTGTTTATTGCATGGCAATTAAATTAGAAGTAAAGAATTTATATAAAGTATTTGGCGAACATCCACAGCGCGCATTCAAATACATCGAAAAAGGCATTTCCAAGAGCGAATTACTGGAAAAAACGGGTCTGTCGCTTGGCGTAAAAGACGCCAGTCTGGCCATTGAAGAAGGCGAGATTTTTGTCATCATGGGGTTATCCGGCTCAGGGAAATCCACCATGGTTCGCCTTCTCAATCGCCTGATTGAACCTACCCGCGGACAGGTACTGATTGACGGTATTGATATTGCAAAAATATCAGAACCTGAACTCCGTGAGGTGCGCAAAAATAAGATCTCAATGGTCTTCCAGTCATTTGCTCTCATGCCGCATATGACGGTGTTAAATAATACCGCATTCGGCATGGAACTCGCCGGAATGCCGGTCAAAGAGCGCCAGGAAAAAGCGCTGGATGCCCTGCGTCAGGTTGGGCTTGAGAATTACGCGAACGCTTATCCCGATGAACTCTCCGGCGGTATGCGGCAGCGCGTTGGTTTAGCCCGTGCGCTGGCAATTAATCCGGATATTTTGCTGATGGATGAAGCCTTCTCGGCCCTCGATCCGTTAATCCGTACTGAAATGCAGGACGAATTAATTAAGCTACAGGCAAAACATCAGCGCACCATCGTGTTTATTTCCCACGATCTTGATGAAGCCATGCGTATTGGCGACCGCATTGCCATTATGCAGGGCGGTGAAGTGGTGCAGGTCGGCACGCCGGATGAAATTCTTAATAATCCGGCCAATGACTATGTGCGCACCTTCTTCCGCGGCGTAGACATCAGCCAGGTGTTTAGCGCCAAAGATATTGCCCGCCGTAGCCCGGCTGGCCTGCTGCGTAAAACCACAGGCTTTGGACCACGCTCGGCGCTTAAGCTGCTGCAGGATGATGACCGCGAATATGGCTATGTCATTGAACGTGGACAGAAATTTCTCGGCATTGTCTCCACCGACTCGCTGAAAGCGGCGCTGGCTGCGGGTGAAGGCCTGGATAATGCGTTCCTGGCTTCTCCGGAGGCGGTTTCCGCCGAAACCTCACTGAGCGATCTGCTCTCTCATGTCGGCCAGGCTCCGTGCGCGGTGCCGGTGGTCAGTGAAGAGGGGCAGTACGTGGGCATCATCTCAAAAGGGGTACTGCTTCAGGCATTAGATCGTGAGGGGACAAATCAATGAGTGACGCAACTAATCCGTGGGATACCGGCAGCGCGGCGACCGACGCCGCAACCAATCAGGCAGCAAGTTCGGCAGACGCATGGGGCGCACCGGCGTCGGACGCGGCTACCAGCGGGGGTGCCGACTGGCTGAACTCCGCGCCGGCGGCGGCGCCTGAGCATTTTAGTATTCTCGATCCGTTCCACAAAACGCTGATCCCGCTCGACAGCTGGGTAACGCAGGGGATCGACTGGGTGGTCACCCACTTCCGCCCGGTTTTCCAGGGGATCCGCGTGCCGGTGGATTACATTCTTAGCGGCTTCCAGCAGCTGCTGTTAGGCATGCCTGCTCCGGTGGCGATTATCATTTTTGCGCTGATCGCCTGGCAGATGTCCAGCCTCAGCATGGGCGTCGCCACGCTTGTTTCCCTGGTTGCCATTGGCGCGATTGGCGCCTGGTCCCAGGCCATGGTCACGCTGGCGCTGGTGCTGACCGCCCTGCTGTTCTGTATGGTTATCGGTCTGCCGCTGGGTATCTGGCTGGCGCGTAGCGAACGGGCGGCGAAGATTATTCGCCCGCTGCTGGATGCGATGCAGACGACGCCGGCGTTCGTCTACCTGGTGCCCATCGTAATGCTCTTCGGCATCGGCAACGTGCCGGGCGTGGTCGTAACGATTATCTTCGCTCTGCCACCGATTGTGCGCCTGACGATCCTCGGTATTAAACAGGTGCCGGAAGATTTGGTCGAGGCAGCCCGTTCGTTCGGGGCCAGCCCGCATCAGATGCTGTTCAAAGTACAGCTGCCGCTGGCGATGCCGACCATCATGGCCGGGGTTAACCAGACCCTGATGCTGGCGCTGTCGATGGTTGTTATCGCCTCGATGATCGCCGTCGGCGGCCTGGGTCAGATGGTTCTGCGCGGCATTGGCCGTCTCGATATGGGTCTGGCGACGGTCGGTGGCGTGGGGATTGTTATCCTTGCCATTATCCTCGACCGTCTGACCCAGTCCATCGGGCGTGATTCACGCTCCCGTGGCAACCGCCGCTGGTACACCACCGGCCCGCTGGGTCTGCTGACCCGTCCCTTCATTAAATAAGCCTGGCGGCGGCCTCAGGCCGCCCCTCGCCCCATCACTATTAAAAGGAATAACGATGCGACACAACGCTATTTTAGCCACAGCCCTTGCGACACTCGTTACCACCAGCGCTTTTGCGGCAGACCTGCCGGGCAAAGGCATCACCGTTCAGCCAATCCAGAGCACCATATCCGAAGAAACCTTCCAGACGCTGCTGGTCAGCCGCGCGCTGGAAAAAATGGGCTACACCGTTAACAAGCCAAGCGAAGTGGACTACAACGTCGGCTACACTTCTATCGCCTCCGGCGACGCCACCTTTACCGCCGTCAACTGGCAGCCGCTGCATGACGATATGTACGCAGCCGCGGGCGGTGACAAGAAATTCTATCGCGAAGGCACCTTTGTGACCGGCGCGGCTCAGGGTTACCTTATCGATAAAAAAACCGCTGACCAGTATCACATCACCAATATTGAACAGCTTAAAGATCCGAAAATTGCCAAACTCTTCGACAGCAACGGCGACGGCAAAGCCGACATGATGGGCTGCACGCCGGGCTGGGGCTGCGAAGCGGTAATTAACCACCAGAACGAAGCCTATAAACTTGCTAATACCGTCACCGTTAACCACGGCAACTATTCGGCGATGATGGCCGATACCATTGCTCGCTTTAAAGAGGGCAAACCGGTGCTGTACTACACCTGGACGCCGTACTGGGTGAGCGATGTGCTGAAACCGGGTAAAGACGTGGTGTGGCTGCAGGTGCCGTTCTCTTCTCTGCCGGGCGAGCAGAAGGATATCGACACTAAACTGCCTAACGGTGCGAACTACGGCTTCCCGGTGAACACCATGCATATTGTTGCCAACAAGGCATGGGCCGAGAACAATCCGCAGGCTGCAAAACTGTTTGCCGTCATGAAACTGCCGCTGACGGATATTAATGCCCAGAATGCAATGATGCATAACGGTAAGTCTTCCGAAGACGACATTAACGGCCACGTTGACGGTTGGATCAAGGCACACCAGGCGCAGTTTGACGGCTGGGTGAAAGAGGCGCTGGCGGCGAAATAAACGCCCCTCACCCTAACCCTCTCCCCAGAAGGAAGGGAAGATAAACAGACAAACATCTTTTCTCTTCTCCTTCTTTTCCCCTCTCCCTTCCAGGGAGAGGGCCGGGGTGAGGGTCAATAACCGCACGATCCGACACCCGCCTTCCCTACTGCTGACATCATTTTTCGCTATTATTCAGACCTCTCTTTGGCAAGTTGAAGATAATAATGAAAAACAATACGCATGAACTCAGCCCGGCGCTGATCGTTCTGATGTCCATCGCGACCGGCCTCGCCGTTGCCAGCAACTACTATGCGCAACCGCTGCTCGATACCATCGCCACCGCCTTTTCACTTTCGGTAAACCAGGCCGGTTTCATCGTGACCACAGCCCAACTTGGCTACGCGGCTGGCCTGCTGCTGCTGGTACCGCTTGGGGATATGTTCGAGCGCCGCGGGCTCATCGTTTTTATGACGCTGCTTGCGGCAGGCGGGATGCTGATCACCGCCACCAGCCAGTCCCTGTGGATGATGATTATGGGCACCGCGCTGACCGGGCTCTTTTCCGTGGTTGCTCAAATCCTCGTGCCGTTCGCCGCAACGCTTGCGGCACCGGAAAAACGCGGTAAAGTTGTCGGGACGATCATGAGCGGACTGCTGCTTGGCATTCTGCTGGCGCGAACCGTGGCCGGTTTGCTGGCAAGCCTTGGCGGCTGGCGTACCGTATATTGGGTAGCCAGCGTACTAATGGCCCTGATGGCACTTGCCCTGTGGCGCGGGCTGCCGCAGGTGAAGCAGGAAAGCCATCTCAACTACCCGCAGCTGCTGACGTCTATCTTTAGCCTGTTTATTAAAAACAGCCTGCTGCGCACCCGCGCCCTGCTGGGCTGCCTGACCTTCGCCAACTTCAGCATCCTCTGGACGTCAATGGCCTTCCTGCTGGCCTCACCGCCGTTTAACTATTCCGAAGGCGTTATCGGCCTGTTCGGTCTTGCAGGCGCCGCGGGCGCACTGGGTGCTCGCCCCGCTGGCGGGCTGGTTGACAAGGGCAAAGGTCACCACACCACCACCATTGGCCTGCTGTTGCTGTTGCTCTCATGGATTGCAATCGCCTTCGGTCAGTTCTCCGCCATCGCGTTGATTGTTGGCATCCTGGTGCTGGACCTGACCGTTCAGGGTGTCCACATCACCAACCAAAGTCTGATTTACCGCATGATGCCGGAAGCACGTAACCGATTGACCGCCGGCTACATGACCAGCTACTTCATCGGCGGCGCAGCCGGGTCATTAATTTCAGCCAGCGCTTACCAGCATGCAGGGTGGAATGGCGTGTGTATCGCCGGTGCCAGCGTTGCCCTACTAAATTTGGTAGTGTGGTGGCGGGGATACCAGCGGCAGGCCGATTAGCGGGTTTTCACCGCCGTCCGTAAGGGAAATTGAAGATGTAATAGCGGGGACAGTCTGTTAAGGTTGTCCCCGTTTACTAATTCGAGTGACATTAACGCAGGTTATTTATTAACACCGTATATGGATAGACCCGCAACTGTTTCAGCCGACAATCACCGCAGCGTGGCACTGTTCGTAAGACTGAAAAGCAGCTTTCCAATCGCTACCCCTCCTATCGTCAAGGCATTAGCCTCCGGCTTCGATGCCGCTAAATGCCGTTACCCCACTCGAAACCCATTTTCTTCCTCCACGCTGCTTAGCGCTCTGGGCTATGGCTCAGCGTGGTTTACGCCGATGGTGGCATCAACCAAACGTATATAAACGTATATAAACGTATAAATAATGCATTTACTTTATTTGTCACCATCGTTACTATATCGGCTGCAACTAATGAGGTTATGCCAAAATGGATAGTTCGTTCACGCCCATAGAACAAATGCTGAAGTTCCGCGCCAAACGTTACCAGGAATTCCCGTACCAGGAAGTTCTGTTAACGCGTCTTTGTATGCACATGCAGGGTAAACTGCTGGAAAACCGCAATAAGATGCTGAAGGCGCAGGGGATCAACGAAACCTTATTCATGGCGCTCATTACGCTGGAGTCCCAGGAAAACCACAGCATTCAGCCTTCAGAGCTGAGCTGTGCGCTGGGATCGTCCCGCACAAACGCAACGCGTATTGCCGATGAACTCGAAAAACGCGGCTGGATCGAACGCCGTGAAAGCGATAACGATCGCCGCTGCCTGCATCTGCATTTGACCGAAAAAGGTCACGAATTCCTGCGTCAGGTGCTGCCGCCGCAGCATAACTGCCTGCATCAGCTGTGGTCTGCGCTCGACGCCGACGAAAAAGCGCAGCTGGAAACGATCACCCGTAAGCTGCTCAACCGCCTCGACCAGATGGAAGAGGACAAAGTGATCCTCGAAGCGCTGAGCTAAGCTTTCACCGTCTGCACGTCCGACTACAATCCGATTTCACAACTACTCTCAGGCCAGCAATCTCCTTGCTGGCCTGTCAGGTCTAACAGGTCGGCTCAGCTGACCGGAAATAATAATAAACAGGTGGAGATTAGCATGAGCGCGAATGCGGAGACTCAAGCCCCGCAGCAACCGGCTAACAAGAAAGGCAAACGTAAGAGTGCCCTGATCTTGTTGACCTTGCTCTTTGTCATTATTGCTGTGGCATATGGGATCTATTGGTTTTTGGTGCTGCGTCACTTTGAAGAGACCGATGATGCTTATGTGGCAGGAAACCAGGTACAGATCATGGCTCAGGTCTCCGGTAGCGTGACCAAAGTCTGGGCAGACAATACCGATTTTGTAAAACAGGGTGATGTACTGGTCAGCCTCGACGGTGCTGATGCCGAGCAGGCGTTTGAGAAGGCCAAAACCCAGCTGGCCTCAAGCGTGCGCCAGACTCGCCAGCTGATGATCAACAGCAAGCAGTATCAGGCGAACATCGAACTGCAAAAAACGGCGCTCGCGCAGGCACAAAGCGACCTGAACCGCCGTATTCCGCTGGGCAGCGCCAACCTGATTGGCCGTGAAGAGCTGCAGCACGCCCGTGATGCAGTCACCAGCGCTCAGGCTCAGTTAGACGTGGCGGTGCAACAATACAACGCCAACCAGGCGATGATCCTCGGCACCAAACTGGAAGAGCAGCCTGCCGTTCAGCAGGCGGCCACCGAAGTCCGTAACAGCTGGATGGCGCTGCAGCGCACCACCATCGTCAGCCCGATGACCGGCTATGTTTCCCGCCGTGCCGTGCAGGTTGGCGCCCAAATTAGTCCGTCCACGGCGCTGATGGCCATCGTGCCGGCCAGCGGGATGTGGGTGGACGCTAACTTTAAAGAAACCCAGCTGGCGCATATGCGCATTGGGCAGTCGGCAACCATCGTCAGCGATATCTACGGCGACGAAGTGAAGTACACCGGTAAAGTTGTCGGCCTGGATATGGGCACCGGCAGCGCCTTCTCGCTGCTGCCAGCGCAGAACGCCACCGGGAACTGGATCAAAGTGGTTCAGCGCCTGCCGGTTCGTATCGAACTGGACGCCAAACAGGTGGAACAGCATCCGCTGCGTATCGGCCTGTCCACGCTGGTGAACGTCGATACCAGCAACCGCGACGGGAGCGTGCTGTCATCCCAGACCCGCACCACGCCGGTTTACGAAAGTAACGCCCGCGAGCTGAATCTGACGCCGGCTAACCAGCTTATTGACCAGATTATTCAGGCCAATGCGGGTTAATAAAGCGGAGGGTGTATGGCACAACAAAAACCGCTAGAAGGCGCCCAGCTGGTCATTATGACCATCGCCCTGTCGCTGGCGACCTTTATGCAGGTGCTGGACTCCACCATCGCTAACGTGGCTATCCCGACCATTGCCGGCAACCTGGGCTCATCCCTGAGCCAGGGGACATGGGTTATCACCTCGTTTGGGGTAGCCAACGCCATCTCAATCCCGATAACCGGCTGGCTGGCAAAACGCTTCGGGGAAGTGAGGCTGTTCCTGTGGTCAACCGTGCTGTTTGCTATCGCCTCCTGGGCGTGTGGCATGTCGAACAGCCTGACGATGCTTATCTTCTTCCGCGTTATCCAGGGGATCGTTGCCGGGCCGCTGATCCCGCTGTCGCAGAGCCTGTTGCTGAGCAACTATCCTCCCGCCAAACGCAGCATTGCGCTGGCGCTGTGGTCGATGACGGTTATCGTGGCGCCGATTTGTGGCCCGATCCTGGGCGGCTACATCAGCGATAACTATCACTGGGGCTGGATCTTCTTCATCAACGTGCCGATCGGCATTGTCGTGGTGCTGATGGGTCTGCAGGCCCTGCGAGGCCGCGAAACCCGCACCGAGCAGCGCCGCATTGACGGCATTGGGCTGGCGTTGCTGGTATTGGGGATTGGTAGCCTGCAGATCATGCTCGACCGCGGTAAAGAGCTGGACTGGTTTAACTCGACGGAAATCATCGTGCTGACGGTCGTGGCGGTGGTCACCATCAGCTTCCTGATTGTTTGGGAGCTGACCGACGATAACCCGATAGTCGACCTGTCGTTGTTTAAGTCGAGAAACTTTACCATCGGCTGCCTGTGTATCAGTCTCGCCTACATGCTCTATTTCGGCGCGATTGTGCTCTTGCCGCAGCTGTTGCAGGAAGTGTACGGCTATACCGCGACTTGGGCCGGGCTTGCGTCTGCGCCTGTCGGGATAATCCCGGTGCTACTGTCGCCGATTATCGGCCGCTTCGCGCACAAGCTCGATATGCGCCGGCTGGTGACCTTCAGCTTCATTATGTATGCGGTGTGCTTCTACTGGCGCGCGTATACCTTTGAGCCGGGGATGGACTTTGCCGCATCGGCCTGGCCACAGTTTATTCAGGGCTTTGCGGTGGCGTGCTTCTTCATGCCGCTGACCACAATAACTCTGTCTGGCCTGCCGCCGGAGCGCCTTGCCGCGGCGTCGAGCCTGTCGAACTTCACCCGTACGCTGGCGGGTTCGATTGGCACTTCGATAACCACCACGCTGTGGACGAACCGTGAGTCGCTGCACCATGCGCAGCTGACGGAGTCGATAACGCCGTTTAACCCGAACTCGGTTGAAACCTATAACCAGCTTCAGGGCTTAGGCATGTCGCAGCAGCAGGCTTCCGGCTACATTGCCCAGCAGATAACCAACCAGGGGCTGATCATCTCCGCCAACGAGATTTTCTGGTTCTCGGCAGGGGTGTTTATTCTGCTGCTTGGGCTGGTGTGGTTTGCCAAACCGCCTTTCGGGGCGGGCGGCGGAGGCGGTGGCGCGCACTAGAACACTTTATAAAGGAGCCTTCGGGCTCCTTTTTCTTTGCCCGAACCTGGCGGTTTCGCCATACAGGTTGTCAGCTTTGCGCCAGTATCAAACGTCGTTCTTCTCCAGGATAAACAGACCTCATGACCTGGAGAATCCTGATGCTGACCAACCCATCGCAAAAATACCTCGCCCATGCGCCGATTCAACTACCAGACCGGCAGTGGCCGAACAAAACCCTGACGCAGGCTCCCCGCTGGCTCTCCACCGACCTGCGCGACGGCAATCAGGCCCTGGCCGAGCCGATGGACGCCGCACGCAAGCTGCGCTTCTGGGATTTGCTGCTGAAGTGCGGTTTTAAAGAGATAGAGGTCGCCTTCCCTTCCGCCTCAGAAACCGACTTTCAGTTTGTGCGTCAACTGATTGAAGAAAATCGTATTCCCGAAGACGTAACCATCCAGGTGCTGACCCAGGCGCGCAACGACCTTATTGAGCGTACCTTTGCCGCGCTGGAAGGGGCCCACAGCGCGACTGTGCACCTGTACAACGCCACGGCGCCGCTGTTCCGCAAGCTGGTATTCCGCCAGAGTAAAGAAGAGATTATTCAACTGGCGGTGACCGCCACGCGCCAGGTGCGAACGCTGTGCGAGGCAAATCCACAGACGCGCTGGCGATATGAATATTCCCCGGAAACCTTTTGCTTTACCGAGCCAGAGTTTGCCCTGCAAATTTGTGAGGCGGTGGCAGACGTCTGGGAGCCCTCGCCCGAGCGCCCAATGATTATCAATCTGCCCGCTACCGTGGAGGTGAACACCCCCAACGTCTATGCCGATCAGATTGAGTATTTCTGCCGCCATTTCTCCCGCCGCGATGCGGTCTGTATCAGCGTGCATCCACACAACGATCGCGGCAGCGGCGTTGCCAGCGTCGAGCTTGCCATTCTTGCCGGAGCGGATCGGGTTGAAGGCTGCCTGTTCGGCAACGGGGAGCGCACCGGCAACGTCTGCCAGGTCACGCTGGCGATGAACCTTTATAGCCAGGGGATTTCACCGCAGCTGGACTTCAGCGATATGAAGCAGGTGGTTGAACTGGTCGAGCAATGCAATCAATTACCGGTACATCCGCGCCATCCCTATGCAGGGAAGCTCGCGTTTACCGCCTTTTCTGGCTCACATCAGGATGCCATCAAGAAAGGTTTTACCGCGCGTGGAGAATCCAGTTCAGCGTTGTGGGAGATGCCCTATCTTCCCGTTGACCCGAATGATATTGGCTGCAGCTATGAGGCGGTAATCCGCGTCAACAGCCAGTCCGGGAAAAGCGGTGCCGCCTGGATGCTGGAGCAAAACCACGGCCTGGTGCTGCCGCGCAGTTTACAGCAGGACTTTAGCCGCCACGTGCAGGCGCAAACCGACAGAGACGGCAGTGAGATGACGCTGAGCGCCCTGTGGCAGCTGTTCCGCGAGCTTTATGGCCCGCATCAAACCGCCCCACGCCAGTTGCTGGATTACCGGACGGAGAGCCATGCCGATGGCTCGCTTCAGCTTTGGGCCCGCGTTCAGACGCAGGACGGCGTTATCACTCTGCAAGGCACAGGCAACGGTTTACTCTCCGCTGCAGCGGACGCCATCAAGTCTCGCTTTGCTCTGGCGTTTTCTATTGAGGATTATCATGAGCATACGTTAGGCAGGCATAGCGAAAGCCGATCGGCAGCCTATATCCGCTGTACCTTTAAGCAAGGCATGAGCCGCTGGGGAACCGGCATCGATAACGACGTCTCGCGCGCTTCACTCCAGGCGCTGCTAAATGCGCTGCCGGCGGGTTAGTCGGAGGAGAAGTAATCGCTCGGTGATACGCCGAGCGTACGGCGAAACATGGCGCTAAAGGCGCTGTGGCTTTCATACCCCAGATCCAGCGCAACGCGCAGCACGGACTGCCCCAGGGCAAGGCGGTTGAGGGCTTCCATCAGTCTTGCCCTACGCAGCCATTCGCTAAACGCCAGCCCCGTTTGCTGGCGAAAATGGCGCAGCAGCGTTCGTTCACTGACGTTAAGCCGCTCAGCGGCCAGCGCGTTTGTCCATGGCTTACCGGGCTCGGCCTGAATCTGCCGGCATAAAGCCAGCAGGCCGGGAGATTGCGGCTCAGGAAGATTAAATGGCAGCACGGCGATCGCTCTGATTTCATCGAGGATCAGCTCATAAATCCGCTCCGCCCGGCTTCCCGCCGGGTACGCCTCCGGCAGCTGGAGCGAGGTGATAATCAGCTCGCGCAGTAAAGTCGAGATCTGCACAACCTGGCAAACAGCAAGCAGATCAGCACGCGCGAACGGGTCGATAAACAGCGTGCGCGCCGCCACGTTGCCGGTGATTTGTAGGCGGTGCTGAGTCCCCGCCGGCAACCAGACGCCGCGCCCTGGCGGAACAACCCAAATCCCCTGCCCGGTTTCGACTCGCACCACCCCGCTCAGCGTATGCAGCAGCTGCGCACAGTCATGACTGTGCCACGGCTCCGTTGCGCCATGAGTATAGTCATGGGCAAAGGGAACCAGCGGGCGCGTGGCAAAGCTGAACTGCAGGCTGGTGGACATAGTTTATTTCGCGAGCAAAAAGATGACGATAGCATACGGCAGGCGTAAAAAAAGGAGCCATAAGGCTCCTTTTTGCTGCTGGCAGGGTTCATTCGACTCAAAGCCCTAACCAGGACCAGACAGAAACAACGAATGATGTTCCTGGGTTACCCCAAACAGTCGAAAACCACGTTTTTCGGCTGTTTGCCACTAAACTAAGGAGCCATAAGGCTCCTTTTTGCTGCTGGCACACCGCTAGATGTGCAGCTCCTGCAGCTTCTCTTTCGGCAGAGCCAGCTCATCGTTGCTGTTGACGCTAACGCCATGCTCGATGATGTGGCGCGCAATATCCTGCGCTTCCTGCAGAGAGTGCATCTGATACGTCCCACACTGGTAAACGTTCAGCTCAGGGATTTGGTTCTGCTCTTTCACTTTCAGCACGTCCTGCATTGCCGCTTTCCAGGCATCCGCTACGCGCTGCTCTGCCGGAACGCCGATCAGGCTCATGTAGAACCCGGTGCGGCAGCCCATTGGGGAGATGTCGATAATCTCAACACCGTTCCCGTTCAGGTGGTCACGCATAAAACCGGCGAACAGGTGCTCCAGCGTATGGATCCCTTTTTCCGGCATCACTTCCTTGTTCGGGACACAAAAGCGCAGGTCAAACACCGTAATAGTGTCACCGTGTGGCGTGTGCATAGTTTTGGCTACACGAACGGCTGGCGCACCCATACGGGTATGGTCGACTGTGAAGCTATCCAACAACGGCATCTGGTCACCTCCGATAAAATGATTTTTTTTTAAAATAATTGAAACTATTTTTACGCACGCGAGTCTGAGTATGTGAAAGACGCGCATTTGTTATCATCATCCCTGTTATTCAGAGATGAATATTTGGCCACAAGTATGTGGCCATTTTCTTTTTTGTCAGGCCTTCTTCTCAAGCCAGCTATCAAACGACTCTGTATCCGCCGCTTCGATATCCCGCTGACGCTGCCACGAAACATCATGCTCCTTCTGCAACGCATCCGCGGTTAAAATTTCCAACGGTTCCTGAACCAGCTGCTGACGGTATTGCTCGGCCAGCGCCAGGCCGGTGCCGCCAATCCCGTTATCAATCATAGAACGCAAAATACGCGCTGAATACGTTAATTCCGGATCGTCAAAGCTGGCAACCAGCTGGTCGCAAACCTGCTGGTATTCCTGGCTGTCGGTCATGCCGTCGAGCGTTTCCGCCACGCGGCGCAGGTCAGCAAACAGGTCTTTACCCACTTTTGACAGCGGATGTTGTGCCGTTTCACAGCCAATGCCCAGAGTCAGCCCTGGCTTACGCCCCTCCAGAATCACGCGATTCCAGTTGGTGCGGGTACACAGCAGCTCGTCGCTGCTCATCTCCGGCGCATCGGCCAGCACGCACCAAATCATAAACAGATCGAGAAAACGAACCTGCTGCTCGTCCACGCCTATTGGTGAGAACGGGTTAATATCCAGCGAACGCACTTCGATATACTCGATGCCGCCGCGCAGCAGCGCATCCGACGGAGATTCGCCGTCACGCGTCACGCGTTTTGGACGAATCGGCGCATAGAGTTCGTTTTCAATTTGCAGCACGTTAGTGTTGAGCTGCAAATGTTTGCCGTCCTTCATCAAACCAATTTTAGCGTACTCTTCCGACGGGGTTTTAATCGCCCGCTTCAGCGCATCGACATAGGTGTTTAGATCGTTGAAGGTAATGCCCAGATTGCTCTGCGACTTGTTGGTGTAGCCCAGATCGCTCAAACGCAGCGAAGTGGCATACGGCAGGTAATACATGCCGCATTCGGTTTTCTCAAACGGTAAAGCGCTCTCTTTGCCCTGCAGGAACGAAGAGCAGATAGCCGGAGAAGCACCGAACAGGTAAGGAATAACCCAACCAAAGCGGTAATAGTTGCGGATCAGGCGGAAGTAGCCGGCAGAAATCGCCTCTTTGCCGCTTTCAGCATCCTCTACGCCGCACTTTGCCTGCCAGAAAGCCATCGGCAGAGAAAAGTTGTAATGCACGCCGGAGATGGTCTGCATGAGCGCGCCATAGCGGTTTTTCAACCCTTCTCGGTAGAGCGTTTTAAAACGGCCCGCGTTAGAAGAGCCGTACTGCGCCAGCTCGATGTTCTGACCGTCGTCGATATAGCACGGCATACTCAACGGCCACATGCGCTCCTCGCCCAGCTCACGGGCCGTATGGCGATGAACGTCGCGCAGAAAAGTCAGCATATGGTCAATGTCACCATCAACCGGGGTAATAAATTCCAGGAGGGCTTCTGCGAAGTCCGTGGTAATCCATTTATGAGTAAACGCTGAACCAAGGCTTTCCGGGTGCCCGGTGGTGGCCAGATCGCCTTCTGGCGTCACGCGCAGTGTTTCACGCTCAAGACCACGGCAAATGCCTTTTACTGCTTCAGGGTGCTTTTCCAGCCAGGCCAATGCCTGTGATACGTCCGGGATCAAATTGACCTCCCGCCTGTCGAATTTATTTTAATAAGCATAATTGTTTTCGCCGGTGATGAAGACTCATCCCACGCAATTAGTGCCACCACGCCATGCCTTGTACCGTTGCAGCCGCGACAACGATGTAGCGTAGCGCTTTGCCAAGGCATAAAAAGAATATCACCGGCCCCCAGCTCAGGCGTAACCACCCTGCCAGCAGGCACAACAGATCGCCTATCAGCGGCATCCAGCTCAGTAACAACGTGGCTGGGCCAAAACGAGTCAACCAGTCGGTCGCTTTTCCCTGCCAGCGAGAGTGTATACGCTGCGGGAAAAAGCGCCCCAGAATAACGTTAGTCATACCGCCAAGGCTATTACCGATTGTTGCTATTATCACAAGAAGCGATACCGGACCGCTACCGGCAACCAGCAACGCTACCAGAACGGCTTCTGAGCTGCCCGGCAGCAGAGTGGCACTCAGAAAGCTGCTGGTGAACAGTGACAGGAGCGACAGCGCGTCGCTCACAGCAAACGCACGTCTACGGCGTCCATTCCCGCACTGTGTGCAGCCTGGAGACCAAAGTCTGCATCTTCAAACACCACGCATTTCTGTGGTGCCACGCCCATCAGCTCGGCGCAGCGTAAGAAGGTATCAGGTGCAGGCTTATGGTGTTTAACATGATCTGCTGCCACGACCGCCGCAAAATAGTGGCGAAGACCCAGATGCTTAAGCAGGGCTTCAGCGATATCGCTTTCGCTGCCCGTACCGACCGACATAGGGCGACGACCATGCCACGCTTTCACCACGTCAATCAGCGGCAGCGGGCGCACGGTATCGAGCAACATCGCGCGTACAGCAGCGGTTTTTTCGGCTGCCAGGCTGTGAGGATCGAGATCGGCATTGTGGCTTTCAATAATAGCGGCGGCAATTTTCCAGCTTGGCGCACCGTTCAGGGCAACCATCGCCTGCTCGTCGAAGCTCATACCATAGCGGCCAAGCGTTTCGTGCCAGGCTTTGCGGTGAGTCGGCTCCGTATCGAGAATCGTGCCGTCCATATCAAAGATTAAACCATCATAGCGATCGTACATCTCACCCTCACTTCGCTGAATGTCGAGGCGTTACTTTAGCGTAAATGGCTGAAATTGTCGCTGTCTGTGGTCTGGGGGGCGTTGCGAAAAAGGAGTATTAAAAATTGGAGAATAGAGATGCCGATGGGAAATTTCAAAAGACGTACAGAGGAGATATGGTGCATCCGGGAGGATGACTCGCCGAAGGCTCGCCCTAAAGGGCCGTTGCTGAAGCAACGTTATCCCCCCTGGTGCTGGCGGAGAAATTCACTTTCTCTGTCACACCGTCATCGCTGATGACTGGGAAGAAAATGGTGCATCCGGGAGGATTCGAACCTCCGACCGCTCGGTTCGTAGCCGAGTACTCTATCCAGCTGAGCTACGGATGCATCGGGATTACTGCTTTACTGCTGATTCGTTGCTGCCTGATATCACAGGTAACAGCGAAGAAGATGGTGCATCCGGGAGGATGACTCGCCGAAGGCTCGCCCTAAAGGGCCGTTGCTGAAGCAACGTTATCCTCCCTGGTGCTGGCGGAGAAATCAACTTTCTCTGTCACACTGTCATTGCTAATGACTCGGGGGAAATGGTGCATCCGGGAGGATTCGAACCTCCGACCGCTCGGTTCGTAGCCGAGTACTCTATCCAGCTGAGCTACGGATGCAAAATGGCGGTGAGGCGGGGATTCGAACCCCGGATGCAGCTTTTGACCGCATACTCCCTTAGCAGGGGAGCGCCTTCAGCCTCTCGGCCACCTCACCACACACGCCTCTTTCGAGTGCTTCGAGTTACTCGTAAGAGCTTCTCGTCGCTGCGTGGCGCACATATTACTTTCTGGGACTTATAAGTCAAACAATTTTTCCCTACTCGCTATCGATTGCACAAATCACACTCGATTAGCGTAATTTGGAGACAAAAAGAGTGTTTTATCAACAGGCAAACGGCACCAGGCATGCAGAAACGGCCCGACGATAAATGAGCTAAAAGGAGTATTAATTGGAGAGAGAAAGGAAACGGCAGGAGAGGTGCGCCTCGCTGTAGCCCAGCGAGACGCGATATTTTTAGAAATTCGTTTGTTGGGATTTTTCAGCCTGGATACGTTGGTAGATCTCTTCGCGGTGCACAGAGACTTCTTTCGGGGCGTTAACACCAATACGGACCTGGTTACCTTTTACCCCAAGCACAGTCACGGTCACCTCATCCCCAATCATAAGGGTCTCACCAACTCGACGAGTCAGAATTAACATTCTTTGCTCCTTGAAAGATTAAAAGAGTCGGGTCTCTCTGTATCCCGGCATTATCCATCATATAACGCGAAAACGTAATGGATGACAAATACATAAAATGTACGCTGTCATAGCATTACACTCTGTTATATCTAAGTTTAGCCGATATACACAACTTCAACCTGACTTTATCATTATTGATAGTGTGTAAATGTTAGTACGCCATAACTGAGAACAGTTATGGCGCAATTACACTTTTAGTTATTTTCAGAGTTTTGCCGTAACCCAGGCCTCAACACCGGCCAGCGCGCCCGGCAATGCCGCCGCGTCTGTGCCACCGGCCTGAGCCATATCGGGACGGCCGCCCCCTTTGCCGCCAACCTGCTGTGCAACCATCCCCACCAGCTCCCCCGCCTTAACGCGGTCGGTCACATCTTTGGAGACACCAGCGATCAGAGACACTTTCCCTTCTGCCACGGTGGCCAGAACAATCACGGCGGAGCCAAGCTGATTTTTCAGGTCATCGACCATGGTACGCAACATCTTAGGCTCGACGTTGTTCAGCTCGCTTACCAGTAATTTAACGCCTTTTACTTCAACCGCTTTGCTGGAGAGATTGGCACTCTCCTGCGAAGCCTGCTGTTCTTTCAACTGCTGCAGCTCTTTTTCAAGCTGACGGGTGCGCTCCAGCACCGAACGTACTTTCTCGTTCAGGTTCTGGCTATCGCCTTTCAGCAGCTGAGCAATATCGTGCAGCTGATCGCTTTGTGCATGGAGGTTTGCCAGTGCGCCTTCGCCGGTAACCGCTTCGATACGACGCACGCCTGCAGCCGTGCCGGATTCAGCAACGATGCGGAACAGGCCGATGTCGCCGGTACGGGAAGCGTGAGTACCGCCGCACAGTTCGGTGGAGAAGTCCCCCATGCTCAGAACGCGCACGTGGTCATCATATTTTTCACCGAACAGCGCCATTGCGCCCTTCGCTTTCGCCGCGTCGAGATCCATCACGTTGGTTTCGACAGGCAGGTTACGACGGATTTGCGCGTTGACGATATCTTCTACCGCGCGGATTTCCGCTGGTTTCATCGCTTCAAAATGAGAGAAGTCGAAACGCAGGCCTTTATCGTTTACCAGAGAACCTTTCTGAGCAACGTGAGTGCCCAGAACCTGGCGCAGCGCAGCATGCAGAAGGTGCGTTGCGGAGTGGTTCAGGCGAATGCGAGCGCGACGGGCTTCGTCAACTTTCGCCTCAACGCTGTCGCCCACTTTCAGCACGCCGGTAACCAGCTTGCCCAGGTGACCGATTGCCTGGCCGTATTTCTGGGTGTCGTTGACCGCGAAGTCAACGCCGTTACCTTTAACAGTACCTTTGTCACCAACTTGGCCGCCGGACTCACCGTAGAACGGCGTTTCGTTCAGCACAACGACCGCATCCTGACCCGCGGTCACCTGGTCAACGGACTTACCGTCAACGAACAGCGCGACCACTTTCGCATTCAGATCGAGGCTGTCGTAGCCTTTAAATTCAGAAGCAGAATCCACGCGGATCATGCTGTTGTAGTCTGCACCAAAGCCGCTGGACTCACGCGCACGACGGCGCTGCTCTTCCATTGCGGCTTCAAAGCCCGCTTCGTCAACTTTGATGTTGCGCTCGCGGCAGACGTCAGCCGTCAGATCCACAGGGAAACCGTAGGTGTCATACAGGCGGAAAGCGGTTTCGCCATCCAGGGTGTCGCCCTTCAGCTTCGCCAGCTCGTCGTCCAGCAGCGCCAGGCCGCGTTCCAGCGTACGGGCAAACTGCTCTTCTTCAGTTTTCAGAACCTGCTCAACCAGCGCCTGCTGTTTTGCCAGCTCTTCGCCCGCAGACCCCATCACTTCGACTAACGGTCCAACAAGCTTGTAGAAGAAGGTATCTTTCGCACCAAGCATGTTGCCATGGCGAATTGCACGACGAATGATACGGCGCAGAACATAACCCCGGTTTTCGTTAGAAGGGGTTACGCCGTCGGCAATCAGGAATGCACAGGAACGGATATGGTCAGCAATAACACGCAGGGATTTGTTAGACAGATCGGTGGCGCCGGTCACTTTCGCGACGGCCTCGATCAGCGTCTTGAACAGATCGATATCGTAGTTTGAGTTAACGTGCTGCAGCACGGCCGCAATACGTTCCAGCCCCATACCGGTATCCACCGACGGTTTTGGCAGCGGCAGCATCGTGCCGTCAATCTGACGGTTAAACTGCATGAACACGATGTTCCAGATCTCAATATAGCGATCGCCGTCTTCTTCAGGGCTACCCGGAGGGCCCCCCCAAATGTGATCGCCGTGATCGAAGAAAATCTCGGTGCACGGACCACAAGGACCGGTGTCGCCCATCTGCCAGAAGTTATCGGATGCGAAGGCTGCGCCTTTGTTATCGCCAATGCGAATAATACGCTCGCGCGGCACACCGACTTCTTTTTCCCAGATTTCATAGGCTTCGTCATCGGTTTCGTAGACGGTCACCCACAGGCGCTCTTTCGGCAGATTAAACCAGTTTTCGCCGGTCAGCAGTTCCCAGGCAAAGTTGATCGCATCGTGTTTGAAATAGTCGCCAAAGCTGAAGTTACCCAGCATTTCGAAGAAGGTATGGTGACGCGCGGTGTAACCGACGTTTTCCAGATCGTTGTGCTTACCACCGGCGCGGACACAACGCTGAGACGTCGTGGCACGGGAATAGTTACGTTTGTCGAGACCCAGGAAGACATCCTTGAACTGGTTCATCCCGGCATTGGTAAACAGCAAAGTCGGATCGTTGTTCGGGACCAGGGAGCTGCTCGCTACAACCTGGTGGCCTTTACTATGGAAAAAATCGAGAAACGCCTGACGGATCTCAGCGGTGCTCTTGCTCATAATTATCCTGGAATCAAGCTAACGAAGAGTTGTAAACCTGCGATGACAGCCGTAGTTCATGCTGTTCAGAGCAGCTTACCTCGAAAAAAGTGGGAATAAGATAAGTTTTCTGGCGTGGGAAGTAAAATCCAGTGTGGCCCTAATCAGCAAAATTTCGCCAGATCTCCTGAATGTCTTCCATAAAGAAGCCACGATAGAGAAGAAAACGCTGCACTTTCGCCTTCGCCTGCCACTCCGTCGGCAGTGGTGTGCCAAACTTTCGTTCGGCCAATTCGCGGGCCAGCGGCTGCCAGTCAATTTCACAGGCCATCATGGCTGACT
Organism: Cedecea sp.; assembly: GCF_036500665.1. NCBI lineage: Bacteria > Pseudomonadati > Pseudomonadota > Gammaproteobacteria > Enterobacterales > Enterobacteriaceae > Cedecea > Cedecea sp. The sequence continues at coordinate 187,941 of NZ_DASYBS010000096.1, read as the reverse complement.
CTCCGATTTCCCGATCGATACCCTTTTGCTTCAACTCCTGGCGAATACGCTGGGGGCCGTAACCTTTACGGCTGCGGCTGGCAATAAAGCGTGACGCAAACTGTACGTCATCCAGCCAGCGATGTTCGTAACACCAGGCAATCACCTTATCGATATCCTCCTGCGTTATCTCGGGTTCGTCCTCTTTAGCAAATTTTGCCGCAAAAGCAGAAGGCGTTGCCAGCTTACGGCGCAGTTCGTGTTCGCTGTGGTCACGCATGGCAAGAATACGGGTGGCCTTATCTAAAAGGCGAGCAAAGGGGCTACGGCGGGGAGAAGCGGTGTTATCGGGCATAGCGCGGCACGGCTGAGTCAATCGTTAAAAAGCAGAAGGGCTGCAATTGCAGCCCAGGGTCATAATCAGAAGTCTTCGTTGGTTTCAACCGCATTTTCGTCGTGGTCATCAACCGTGAAGTCTGGCGTGCCATCCTGATTATTCAGCAGCATCTCACGCAATTTTTTCTCAATTTCTGCAGACATCGGTTTGTTCTCTTTCAGGAAGTTGCTGGCGTTTGCCTTACCCTGACCGATTTTTTCACCGTTGTAGCTGTACCATGCACCCGCTTTTTCAATCAGCTTGTGCTTCACACCCAGGTCAACCAGCTCGCCGTAGAAGTTGATGCCTTCCCCGTACATAATCTGGAATTCAGCCTGTTTAAACGGCGCGGCAATCTTGTTCTTCACAACCTTCACGCGGGTTTCACTGCCGACAACGTTGTCGCCCTCTTTCACCGCGCCGATACGGCGGATGTCAAGACGGACAGATGCGTAGAATTTCAGCGCGTTACCACCGGTGGTGGTTTCCGGGTTACCAAACATGACGCCAATCTTCATACGGATCTGGTTGATGAAGATAAGCAGCGTGTTTGACTGCTTCAGGTTACCCGCCAGCTTACGCATTGCCTGACTCATCATGCGTGCCGCAAGGCCCATGTGAGAGTCACCGATTTCACCTTCGATTTCCGCCTTCGGCGTCAGCGCGGCAACGGAGTCGACGATGATGACGTCAACGGCACCGGAACGGGCAAGTGCGTCACAGATTTCCAGCGCTTGCTCACCGGTATCCGGCTGAGAACACAGCAGGTTGTCGATGTCTACGCCCAGCTTCTTGGCATAGACAGGATCCAGCGCATGCTCGGCATCGATGAACGCACAGGTTTTACCTTCACGCTGCGCAGCAGCAATAACCTGCAGAGTCAGTGTGGTCTTACCGGAGGATTCAGGCCCGTAGATTTCTACGATACGCCCCATTGGCAGGCCGCCTGCGCCTAAAGCAATGTCCAGTGAAAGTGAACCAGTAGAGATCGTTTCCACGTCCATGGAACGGTCTTCACCCAGACGCATGATGGAGCCTTTACCAAATTGCTTTTCAATTTGGCCCAGTGCTGCCGCTAACGCCTTCTGTTTGTTTTCGTCGATAGCCATTTCTACTCCTGTCGTGCTGAGTGATGCGATAAGTCGCAACGCCGCGTTCTCAATACTGTTTCGTTGAGGCAATTATACTGTACAGTCATACAGTATCAAGTTTATTTTTTAGAAAATCATCCCACAGGCTCTGCAGGGCGTATTCCGTGGCCTGACGGCGGACGGCATCGCGGTCGCCGTCAAAGCGCAGCACTTTTGCCAGCGTTCTGCCGTGCTTATCCGCAAAACCAAACCACACGGTACCGACCGGTTTTTCAGGCGTGCCGCCATCTGGCCCGGCGATACCGCTGACAGAAACCGCATAATCCGCTTTCGCGGCGGCAAGCGCACCTTGCGCCATCTCAAGCACCACGCCTTCGCTGACGGCACCATAGGCTTCCAGCGTCAGCGCATTTACGCCGATCAGCTGATGCTTGGCTTCGTTGCTGTAGGTCACAAAGCCTCGCTCAAACCAGGCTGAACTCCCCGACACGTCGGTAATCACTTTCGCTATCCAGCCGCCGGTACAGGACTCTGCGGTGGTCACGGTGGCCCCAAGCTGCCCGAGGGCATTCCCTACCCGCTTGCTTAGCTCAAACAATGCGCTGTCTGTCATGCTGGCTCCGATTGTAGACATATCATTACCCAACACGATAGCACTTTACGGGCGTTGCAGGGGATTACATCGGGATACTCGGGAGGGATTCCAGAAATGAAACGGCCAGCGGGGGCTGGCCGGATTTAATGCTATTTCATGCTGTCGGCGATGGTGTTCACGTTATGTTTGAACGCCTTTTCGTAGGAGCTTGCCGGGCCGCCGGGGCCAGAAAGTGCCTCAGGATAAAGCTCACCGCCAGGCTTGGCGCCGGTCGCGCTGGCAATTTGTTTCACCAGGCGCGGGTCGGTCTGGTTTTCGATGAAGTAGGTAGAGATGTGTTCCTCTTTCAGCTGTTTAATTAAAGAGGCAACATCGCTGGCGCTAGCCTGGGCTTCAGTAGAAAAGCCCACCGGCGCCAGGAACGTCACACCATAAGCCTCGCCAAAGTAACCGAATGCATCATGGCTGGTCAGAACTTTGCGTTTAGTCTGCGGTACGTCCGCAAAGCGTTTTTTCGCCCAGCTATCGAGTTGCTTCAGGCGTGCTGCATAGCTGTCACCGCTACTGCGGATTGCGGCAGCATCTTCAGGATCAGCAGCGATCAATGCGGCGGCAATGTTCTGAGCATAAACCGCCCCGTTTGCCGCGCTGTTCCAGGCATGTGGATCAGTAATCGATTTGCCGTCTTCTTCCATGCTGCGGGTGTTAATCCCCTGTGAAGCGACGATAACTTTGCCTTTGTAGCCGGACGCCGTCACCAGGCGATCCATCCACCCTTCCATGCCGAGCCCGCTAACGATAACCACATCTGCGTTGCGAAGCGCCACGCTGTCTTTTGGCGACGGCTCGAAGCTATGCGGGTCGCCGTCCGGCCCCACCAGGCTGGTGACCTTCACATGGTCACCGCCAACCTGTTTAGCCATGTCGGCCAGCACGGTAAAACTTGCCACTACATTCAGCGTTTTCGCTGCAGCCATCTGGCTGGAGAGCGCCAGAGCCAGCGCAATACCTATCCCTAAACGTTTCATTTAACCCCCTTTATGATTGCCAATTTCCTACGCAGCAGGCTCCCTGCAAGCACGCTGCGCGGTCCGAAAAGTATTGAGATAAAAAATGCGACACTCGCGGTGAGCACGATGGCCGGCCCGGCGGGTAACGAGGCATAGAAAGACCACACCAGCCCTAACCAGGCGCAAATCAGGCCACACGCGACGGCAAGCGCGATCGAACCCGGCAATGTCTTAGCCCAGCAGCGCGCGGCAATGGCGGGCAGCATCATGAGGCCGACGGACATTAATGTACCGAGGATCTGGAAACCCGCCACCAGGTTGAGCACCAGCAGCGCCAGAAACGTGCCGTGGATCAGCGACGGCAGCAGCCGATTGTTCACCTGTAAAAAGCTGCGGTCAAACGACTCCATCACCAGCCCGCGATAGAGCAACGCCAGCGCAATCAGCGTCACGCTCGCAATCAGGCCCACAAACTTAATGGCCTCGCCATCAACGGCGAGAATCGAGCCAAACAGGAGGTGTAGCAGGTCAACGCTTGAACCGCGCAAAGAAATCAACGTTACGCCGAGCGCCAGCGAGCCAAGGTAGAAGCCGGCAAAGCTGGCATCTTCTTTTAACGGCGTCCGCGCACTCACCCAGCCGGAAAGCAAAGCCACCAGCACCCCGGCGACAAAACCTCCGACGCCCATCGCCACCAGCGACATGCCGGCCACTAAATAGCCCACGGCGACGCCGGGCAAAATGGCGTGGGAAAGCGCATCCCCCACCAGGCTCATGCGGCGCAACAGTAAAAAGATCCCAAGCGGAACGGTACTTAATGAAAGCGACAGGCAAGCCACCAGCGCACGACGCATAAACCCGTAGGCCACAAAGGGCTCAATAAAAAGGTGATAAATCATGCGGTTTGTACCAGGCGTGGGCGAAAGGAAGCATACTGAGCCAACGCTTCATCGGCGTTGCCCCACTGGTAGCCATCCGGGGTAAGCAGCAGCACGTCAGGAAAGTGGCGGCGCACCAGCTCGTTGTTATGCAGCACGCTAATAAGCGTCTTGCCATCCCGATGCATCTGGCACATCAGTTCCATCAAAAATTCGCTGGTCTGTGCATCCACGCCGGTAAAGGGCTCATCAAGCAGTACCAACGGCGCTTCCTGTACCAACACACGGGCAAACAGCATACGCTGAAACTGCCCTCCGGAAAGAACATCAATCGGGCGCAGGTAATGCTCGGTTAAGCCCACACGCTCAATCGCTTCCATCACGCGTTCGCGGTGCTTACGGTGCAGGCCAGAAAACAGCCCGCGCCCCGGCCAACTTCCCATGCAAACCACGTCATAAACCGTGGCGGGAAACTGCCTGTCCATCTCCCCCAGCTGTGGCAGCCAGGCAATGCGTGGGCGAACATTGTCCTGAAAGGTCACGCTGCCGGAAATTGGCGGCAGCAGCCCGGCTAAGGTTTTTAACAGCGTCGATTTACCGCAGCCGTTAGCCCCGATCACCGCGGTCATGCTGCCCCTCTTAAAGTGGCCGCTAATAGCCGACACAACCACATTGCCGTAGTAGCCCAGCTCAAGGTTCTTCAATTCGATCATGGCAGGATGACCGCCCAGTGAATGGCGCCCCACAAAACGAGGATCAGCAATGCCACAAGGGCCACGCGCAGCAGCCCGGAAAGGCTGAATAAGGAAGAGGGAGCAACAGCGGACATACCGGCACCAATATTGTTTCGTTATAACATAACATAATCTACCGAGCCGACCTTGTAAATTTCTGTTTTACACCTCGGGATAAACGAACCCTCAATCGACCTCCTTTCCCCCCCCTCAGTCAGCAAAGCAAAAGTTTCACCGATTCTTTTACACCCAGAAATCTTTCAAATCGACAGATTTATATTTCACATTGAGATCTAAATAACATATTTACAGGTTTCAAAATGATTAATATGAGCCATCACCGGGATCAACGGTGAGCACATAACCCTACAGGAGCTAAAAATGATCGACATGATTACCCATGGGGCGGAATGGTTTATTGGCCTGTTTCAGAAAGGCGGTGAGGTCTTTACCGGCATGGTGACCGGCATTCTTCCTCTGCTGATAAGCCTGCTGGTGATAATGAACGCGCTGATTAACTTCATCGGCCAGCACCGCATTGAACGCATGGCGCAACGCTGCGCCGGCAACCCCGTATCGCGTTACCTCTTGCTTCCCTGCATCGGCACCTTTGTGTTTTGCAACCCAATGACGCTAAGCCTTGGCCGCTTTATGCCTGAGAAGTACAAACCGAGCTATTACGCAGCCGCATCGTATAGCTGCCATTCGATGAACGGTTTGTTTCCCCACATCAACCCCGGCGAGCTGTTTGTTTATCTGGGGATAGCCAGCGGGTTAACGACGCTAGGCCTGCCGCTGGCGCCGCTCGCGGTGAGCTATCTGCTGGTCGGGCTGGTCACCAACTTCTTCCGCGGCTGGATAACCGATCTCACCACCTCCATTTTCGAGAAAAAAATGGGCATCGAGCTGGAACGTCAGGTACGTCTCTAAGGAAAAATCATGACTCAAAGCATTCGTATTGAAAAAGGCCAGGGCGGATGGGGCGGCCCGTTGATGATCCCGGTCGATCCCAGCAAGAAGATCGTATACATCACCGCGGGGACCCGTCCGGCAATAGTGGATAAGCTCAGTGAAATGACCGGCTGCGAGGCAGTAGACGGTTTTAAAGACGGCGAACCTCCGGAGGCCGAGATCGCCATGGCCATCATCGACTGCGGCGGCACGCTGCGCTGCGGGCTCTACCCTAAACGGCGCATTCCGACCATTAATATCCATGCGACCGGGAAATCCGGGCCAATGGCGCAATACATCGTGGAGGATATTTATGTCTCAGGCGTCAGGGAAGAAAACATCACCTGGGCCCAGGGCGAGCCGCAGGCCGGGCCGAAAAAAGCCCCGGCACGCGACTACGACACCAGCAAAAAAATTACCGAACAAAGCGACGGCCTGCTGGCAAAAGTGGGCATGGGAATGGGCTCCGCCGTCGCCGTGCTGTTCCAGGCCGGGCGCGACACTATCGATACGGTTCTGAAAACGATTCTGCCTTTTATGGCGTTCGTTTCGGCGCTGATTGGCATCATCATGGCTTCCGGGCTGGGCGACTGGATTGCGCATGGCCTGGCTCCGCTGGCCAACAATCCTGTCGGCCTGATTACCCTCGCGCTGATTTGTTCGTTTCCCCTACTTTCACCTTTCCTCGGCCCGGGCGCGGTCATCGCGCAGGTCATCGGCGTGTTGATTGGCGTACAGATTGGTCAGGGGCATATCCCGCCTCACCTGGCGCTGCCCGCGCTGTTTGCGATTAATGCCCAGGCCGCCTGCGATTTTATTCCGGTTGGCCTGTCGCTGGCTGAAGCCAGGCAGGACACGGTGCGCGTCGGCGTTCCTTCCGTGCTGGTCGGGCGTTTTCTAACGGGCGCGCCCACCGTGCTTATTGCCTGGCTGGTGTCCGGCTTCATCTATCAATAAGGAAGCACATCATGCAAACCATTTACCAGACCACCATCACCCACATTGGTCGATGCGCGCGTGAGGCGCTGGAAGACAACATGCTGATTACCTTTCGGGAAGGCGCGCCGGCGGATATTCAGGATTACTGCTTTATCCACTGCCACGGCGAACTCACCGGCAAGCTTAAGCCGGGCATCGGTTTTGAACTTAACGGCCAGCATTACGCCGTGACCGCCGTCGGGGACGTCGCGCAGCAGAATTTGCAGGAGCTGGGGCACATCACCCTGCGCTTCGACGGTGAGGCGCAGGCGGAATATCCGGGCACCGTTCACGTCAACGGCCCGCTGCCGCAGGGCATTGAGCCGGGCTGTCGGCTGAAGTTTGTCGCATAAACATTGTCTTTAAAGAAAAGGAGTGAAGTATGAATCAGGTTGCCGTTGTCATCGGTGGAGGGCAAACGCTCGGGGCGTTTCTCTGCCATGGGCTGGCCCAGGAAGGCTACAAAGTCGCCGTAGTGGATATCCAAAGTGAGAAAGCCGCCCGCGTGGCGCAGGAGATAAACGAGCAGTACGGGCCAGGCACCGCCTGGGGATTTGGCTCTGACGCCACCAGCGAGCAAAGCGTTACCGCCCTGGCCCACGGCGTGGATGAGATTTTCGGCCAGGTTGACCTGCTGGTTTACAGCGCGGGCATCGCCAAAGCGGCGTTTATTGGCGATTTCGCGCTGGGGGATTTTGATCGTTCGCTGCAGGTGAACCTGGTGGGCTACTTCCTGTGCGCCAGAGAGTTCTCGCGCCTGATGATCCGTGACGGCATCAAAGGCCGCATCATCCAGATCAACTCGAAGTCCGGCAAAGTGGGCAGCAAGCATAACTCCGGCTACAGCGCGGCGAAGTTTGGCGGCGTGGGGCTGACGCAGTCTTTAGCGCTGGATCTGGCGGAATACGGCATCACGGTGCATGCGCTGATGCTGGGTAACCTGCTCAAGTCGCCGATGTTCCAGTCGCTGCTGCCTCAGTACGCGGAAAAGCTCGGCATCGCCGCTGACGAAGTGGAGCAATACTACATCGACAAAGTCCCCTTAAAGCGCGGCTGCGATTATCAGGACGTGCTTAACACGCTGCTGTTCTACGCCAGCGATAAAGCCTCTTACTGTACCGGGCAATCAATTAACGTCACCGGCGGGCAGGTCATGTTTTAACCATCAGGTCACCGGCTCCCACTTCTTTTCGGGAATGGGGGAACCCAGGGAGGAAACATCATGATAAACGCTCTTATCGCCCTCGCAACGATCGCGTGGCTAAGCCAGTTACTGCTCGGCGGCTGGCAGATTCGCCTGTTTAACCGGGCCTTTGACCGGCTCTGCCGACAGGGCGCCGTTGGCGTTGGCCGCTCGTCAGGGCGCTTCAGGCCTCGGGTGGTGATTGCCCTGGCGTTTGACGAGCAGCAGAACGTTCGCGACAGCCTGATAATGAAAGGCCTGACGGTTTTCGCGCTACCACAGCCTTTATCTCAGCTACACGGGATGAATCGGCAGGAATTGCAGCCTGATGTGATCTTTCCCCATGATCGGAACTGTCAGAATGCTCTATCATTAGCGCTTAAATTGAAACAGGGTTAATTTCGTTTCGAATGCTTATTTCTTGCGAAATTACCGAATCGAAATTTATTGCAAGGTAATAAGAGCCTATGAAACCACGTCAGCGACAGGCAGCGATCATCGAACACCTGCAAAAACAGGGAAAATGCTCGGTAGAAGATCTCGCACAGTACTTTCAAACCACCGGCACCACGATCCGTAAAGATCTGGTGCTGCTCGAAACTGCCGGGACCGTTATTCGCACCTATGGTGGCGTAGTGCTCAGCAAAGACGAACCCGATCCGCCGATTGATCACAAAACGCTGATCAATACCCAGCAAAAACAGCAAATCGCCGATGCGGCGGTCAAGTATATCCGTGATGGTGACTCCATTATTCTTGACGCGGGCAGCACCGTATTACAGATGGTGCCGCTGCTTCAGCGCTTCAATAACATCACGGTGATGACCAATAGCCTTCATATCGTCAATGCGCTGTCCGAGCTGGATAACGAACAAACCATCCTGATGCCCGGCGGCACCTTCCGTAAGAAATCTGCGTCGTTTCACGGCCAGCTGGCGGAGAACGCCTTCGAGCAGTTCAGCTTTGACCGGCTGTTTATGGGCACAGATGGCATCGATCTCAATGCCGGGGTCACGACCTACAACGAGGTTTATACCGTCAGCAAAGCGATGTGTAACGCAGCGCGCGAAGTGATTCTGATGGCCGACTCCTCAAAGTTTGGTCGTAAAAGCCCGAACATCGTCTGCGGCCTGGAAAGTGTCGATACCATCATCACCGACAGCGGCATTAGCCATGAATTCCTTACCGCGCTGCGCGAAAAGGGCGTGAAAGTGATTGTCACCGGAGAAGAAGATGAATCAGCGAATGATTAACGCCGCACGAGAAACCCTGCTGCTGGAGTTACAGGAAGCGAGCCGCCTGCCGGACAGACTTGGAGAGGATTTTGTTGCCGCAGCCAATGCCGTGCTCACCTGCCAGGGAAAAGTGATTGTCTCCGGTATGGGCAAGTCCGGGCATATCGGCAAGAAAATCGCCGCCACGTTTGCCAGTACGGGCACGCCAGCCTTCTTCGTCCATCCTGCCGAAGCGTTACACGGCGATCTGGGGATGATTGAAAGCCGCGACATCCTGCTGTTTATCTCCTATTCAGGCCACGCGAAAGAGCTGGATTTAATCATTCCTCGCCTGCAGGAAAAGGCCGTGACGCTGATTGCGATTACCGGCAAAGCCCAGTCGCCGCTGGCGAAAGCGGCCTTTGCCACGCTGGATATTTCAGTAGAGCGTGAAGCCTGCCCGATGCGCCTTGCGCCGACGTCCAGCGCGGTGAATACGTTAATGATGGGGGATGCGCTGGCGATGGCCGTCATGCAGGAGCGCGGCTTTGACGAAGAGGATTTTGCCCGCTCACACCCTGCCGGTGCGTTAGGTGCCCGTTTGTTAAATCGGGTTCATCACCTGATGCGAACCAACGAGCAGCTACCGCAGGTCGCGGATAGCGCCTCGGTGATGGATGCCATGCTGGAGCTAAGCCGCACGGGGCTTGGCCTGGTTGCCGTCTGCGACAAAGAACAAAGAGTGGCCGGGGTCTTTACCGACGGTGACCTGCGCCGCTGGCTGGTAGGGGGAGGCAAACTAGAAGCCGGCATCAACGAAGCCATGACAAAACACGGCACGGTGCTGAACGCTGAAACCCGGGCGATTGACGCCAAAGAAATGCTAATGAAAAAGCGCATTAGCGCGGCGCCGGTGGTGGATGAAAACGGCCGGCTGCTGGGAGCGATTAACCTGCATGATTTTCATCAGGCAGGCATTTTGTAGTCCGTGATTATCGCCCCCCCTACAGGGGCGATATATCACTTATTGAACGCGGGCCAGCGCCACGGCCTGCCCTAATTGCCACACCGCCATCGCATAATGGGTGCTGTGGTTGTAGCGGGTAATGGCGTAGAAGTTCGGCAGCCCGTACCAGTACTGGTAACGGTCGCCCATATCCAGGCGCAGCAGGCTCACTTCCTGATGGTTGCCTAAAGAACCCTGTGGGCTCAGCCCGGACTGGCCAAGCGCGGCAACGGAATATTTAGTATTGAAGCCGTTTGCCAGCCCCGGCACCTGGCCGTTAGCCGGCACGGCAACCATGTCGCCCTTCTCCCAACCGTGGGCCTTGAAGTAGTTCGCCACGCTGCCGATAGCATCTTCCGGGTCCCACAGGTTCACGTGACCGTCACCGTTGAAATCCACCGCGTATTCTTTAAACGAGGAAGGCATGAACTGCCCGTAGCCCATCGCCCCGGCGAAGGAGCCTTTCAGCGCCAGCGGGTCGTCACCTTCGTTACGCGCCATCAGCAGGAAGGTTTCGAGCTCGCCCGCGAAGTATTGCGCGCGACGCGGGTAGGCAAAGGCAAGCGTAGCCAGGGCATCCACAATGCGCGTTTTCCCCATCACGCGGCCCCAGCGGGTTTCAACCCCGATAATCCCGACGATGATCTCCGGCGGTACGCCATAAACCTGGTAAGCACGGTTCAACGCGGACTCATATTGATTCCAGAACTTAACGCCGTTTTGCACGTTATCCGGCGTGATAAATTTACCACGGTAGCGCAGCCATGCTCCGTTCGGCCCGGCAGGCGGCGCCGTCGTCGGTGCCTGCTGATCCATCAGGCGCAGCACGTAGTCCAGACGTTTAGCCTGGGACAACACTTCATGCAGCTGGCGCCTGTCAAAACCATGCTCATTCACCATTTTGTCGATGAATTTCTCTGCTTCCGGGTTGTAAGCGAAGTCGCCGGTTTGCATAAAGACATCGTGCTGCGGCTGCAGCAGGAAACCACCCGACGGCACGCCGCTGGTTTGCTGCTGCTCGGTGGTTTTCGGTTTACTGCTACAGGCGGAGAGTAAAACCAGGATCGGAAGGAGTGCTGCGGCTGAATAACGCATCTGATGGGCTGTCCCTGTGAATGTTCGAGAAAGTTTCGGAATAATGGTAATCCATAATCACCCATCTGAGTATGCCTCTCTACGTCCTTCTGCCGTTAAAATAGCACCGGCAATCCCAGCGCACGTTTAACTTCATCGGCCGTTTGCTGGGTTAGCGCACGCGCCTTCTCACTCCCTGCCCGAAGCACCTCGCTCAGGTAAGCCTTATCCTCAATAAAACGACTCCTCCGCTCCCTTATTGGCGCGAGCAGGCTTTGCAGGCAGGTTTCCAGTTCATTTTTACACTGACGATCGCCAAGCCCACCGCGCTGGTAATGCGCTTTCATCGCCTTAACTTTCTCTTTGTCTTCATGAAAAGCATCCAAATAGGTAAACACCACGTTGCCGTCAATTTTCCCCGGATCGCTGACGCGCAGATGCTCCGGATCGGTGAACATGCCGCTAACGGCCTGGTGAATCTGCTGTTCACTGGCGGAAAGCGTGAGCGTGTTGCCCAGCGATTTTGACATTTTGGCGTTTCCATCAATGCCCGGCAGGCGGCTTGTCGGGCTGAGTAACGCCTTGCAATTGGTTAAGATCGGCGTCGTCACCAGGCTATTCATCTTGTGCACGATTTCATTGGTCTGTTCGATCATCGGTAACTGATCGTCGCCCACCGGCACCAGCCCGGCTTTAAAAGCGGTGATATCGGCGGCCTGGCTTATCGGGTAAACAAGGAACCCGGCAGGAAGAGAACGGACAAAGCCCTTTTGCGCGATTTCGCTTTTTACCGTCGGGTTTCTTTCCACGCGAGCGACGGTAACAATATTCATATACAGCATGGTGAGTTCGGCAAGCGCAGGCAGCGAAGACTGCAGGCAGATCGTTGATTTTTGTGGGTCGATCCCAACCGCCAGATAGTCCGCCATCACCTCCAGAATATTCCCGGCCACCTTCTCAGGGCGGCTGCCGTTGTCGGTTAATCCCTGAAGGTCGGCCACCAGAATGTACTGCTGATGCTGGTGCTGAAGCTGAACGCGCTGGCGAAGTGAGCCAACATAATGCCCGAGATGAAGCTGCCCGGTTGGGCGATCGCCGGTAAGAATGGTTTGCTGCAAAGGATGTGAACTGTTCATGAATGCCTCCTGAGGCTGATAAATCTTGCCGGAGGGCGAACGGATAAAACAAAATAGCCGCCTTCCGGCGGCTATTAGAAAAGGGTGAACGAATTCCTGCCGCCTCTAAAGAGACAGCCACCAACGGGTAACGATAAGGGCGGTGTGTTTTCTGTTCATTACCCTACCCTATCACATTTCGCTGCGGTTTCCGTAGTGGGATTTAAAAGTTTATAATTTCCCTATTGTTCGCAAGATCCCCTCGCGACGTACAGATAAAAAGGGAAATGTGGGAATCTATGGTTGTAATGAATGATCCTTCGCCGGGCGTGCTGTCGGTCTTTGATTTTGACGGTACTCTGACCCATCGCGACAGCTTTGTCCCGTTCCTGCGCTTTGCTTTTGGGCGCAGAACCTTTGCGCGCAAGATGATGCGTATGGTATTGCCCACGCTCAAATGCCTGCGCCGTAAGCTGACCCGTGATGAGTTAAAAGAAGTGCTGATTTCCACCTTTTTAACCGGCGTCAACGCGCAGTGGGTTAAAGAGAAGGCCGAAGTTTATTGCGCGAAAAATTTCGAAAAAATGATGCGCCCGCGCGGGCTCATGGCGGTCGCCGCTGAGCTACGTTCTGGTGCCGAAGTTACGCTGTGTTCAGCCTCCCCGGCGATTGTGCTGCAACCGTTCGCCGAACGCCTTGGCGTTAAGCTTATCGGCACTCAGCTTGAGGTTGTCGATGGCATGTTGACCGGCCGCATTAACGGCCATAACTGCCGCTGCGATCAGAAAATTCAGCGCCTGGAGCAGGTATATGGCCCGCTAAATCAGCTTCATCTGCGGGCATGGGGAGATTCGCGTGGCGACTATGAGCTGCTCACCGCAGCCAGAGATTACCACTGGAGACATTTCCACCGCACCCGGTCCCGCCGCAGTTCGCCAATCGAAAGGTTGCGCCTCGACAAACATCTCTGAGTCACGTCATCAGGACGCCATCACCCGAAGGAGTCAGACTGCTGACATACCTCTGACGAAAGAAGAAATACCAGACGGCTCGTCAAAAAACAGGAAAATCAATTTATTGATTTTCGGCTGATAGCCACAAAGAGGGAAAAACCACGTTTTTTCCCTCTTTGTCAGCAACCTAACGCCCTCGCCTGAAGGCGTCCTTCGACCCGCTTAGTTCTTGCTGTCGCTCGATTCGGCTTTTGCCGGGAACATCACGCTGAGAATGATGCCCACGGCCAGCACGCCCAGCACAACGTACAGGCTCGCGGTAGCGGAAATACTGTAACCGTGATGCCAGATGTGATCGCTGGCGTTGAGGCCAAGCTTCACCGCGATAAAGAACAGCAGCACCACCACGGCTTTTTCCAGGTGAACCAGGTACTGCTTTAACGCTTCCAGCACGAAATAGAGCGTACGCAGGCCAAGTATCGCAAACATCATCGCGCTGTAGACAATCAGCGGTTCGCGGCTGACGGCAATAATGGCCGGCACGGAGTCAAAAGCAAACATCACGTCAGAAAGCTCAACCACCGCCACGCACAGCATCAGCGGCGTAGCATAAAGCGCGGCTTTTTTGACTCGCCCGACGGTAATGGCCTGGTTTTCTGGCTTCTCGAGCTCCCGGTCGACTTCGGCCTGGTTCAGCAAGAATTTACGCCCGGCAAGCTTGGGCCAGATAGGGAAAAAGCGCTTAACCAGCCGGTAGGCCAGATGTTGAGAATAGTCCTCAACCTCTTCTTCCCCGCCGTCGCCCTTCAGCATCATCACCGCCGTCCAGGCAACAATCAGCGCAAAAACGATTTCAACATAGGGCCCAAGAGACAGCAGCCCGGTGCCGATGGCAACAAAAATGCCCCTAAAAACAATCGCCCCGATAACGCCCCAGTACAACACGCGGTGCCGGTAGCGATCCGGAATGCCGAACCAGGCAAAAATAGCCATCATCACAAACAGATTATCGACCGACAGCACCTTCTCAAGCGCATAGCCGGTAACAAATAAGCTGGCGACTTCCGCACCATGATGTACGTAAAGAAAACCGGCAAACAGCATTGCCACTGCGACCCAGAATACCGACCACAATGCGGCACTTCTCAGCGAGACAGGCTCGTCTTTGCGGTGCATAAAGAGGTCGATGAAAATGGCACCCACCGAGAGCGCAAGAAATACCGCTACCGTTTCGGTCGGGAACCCAATATGTGTAGATACCATGTTTTATCCTTGAGGAATGACGGAAGCAGCCTCAGGGAATCCGGGTACTGCTTCACTTCATTCAGGATAAGTGGTTCGGGAAAAAATGATATATTTTTTCTGGCATTGGCTAATGAAGCAGCATTTATGTCAGATGGCGCTGGCATCTCCGGCATACGCCGCAACCGCTTTTTGCAGCCCTGCCGTCTGGCTGTCGTTAGCCGGGCTTACCATCGCATAGTTATAGCGACGATCGCTCCAGTATTGCGCCTTCAGGTTCTCGGCCTGCCGCTCTCCTTTGCCCAACGTTATTGAGCCAGAAGGCCGGATATACCAGGCGACACGCGTACCCTGCGCATCCTGGTAAATCACCAGCGCAGCCAGCCCCTGCTCGGTAACCATCAAGCGGCCGCCTACCAGCGTAAAACCGTAATTCCCCAGGTTAGGCGCGTGCGCGCCGTCAATGAAATAGCGACTCATCCAGTCGTTTACCGCATCGCGATCGCTGGCAACAACATCCAGCGCCTTAACGTTGCCGCTATTCACCAGACGATAGGCCTGCACGGCATCTTCCATCGGCAGGATTTGCCGTAGGGTTTGGCTGGCATGCAGCTGCCATCCGGCCACGCCGCCAATACCAACAGAAAACAGCAGGCTAAAGGCAACGGCTAAACGCCACTGGCGGCTGCGGCGGATCCGCTGGCGAACCATCTTCATCTCCGCGTTAACGGAAGAAACCTGAGGCACAAACTCATCGAGAGAGAGGCGCAGGCGCTGGGCATCGGCCTGCCATTTCCTCACCTGTGCGGCCTGTTCCGGACGCTGCTGCAAATAGTGTTCAACCCACTTTTTGCGCTCTTCATCCAGCTGCCCGTCAACCCAGGCATGGAGATCCTGTTCTTCAGGAATGCGCGATTTCATTTTAATCTCCTTAATGCCGGGGAGGTCGATGCACCCTCATCCCACTTTTGCAGCTGTTTTCTGGCCCGTGATAAACGTGACATCACGGTACCTAACGGAATATCCAGCGACTCCGCCGCTTCTTTATAGCTCAGCCCTTCCACGCTGATGAGCAGCAGCAGCGCGCGCTGCTCCACGGGAAGCTGGCTGAACATCGCCAGCATGTCGTCATTGATAAGCATCTCTTCGGCTGAAGCAGCAACTAGGCTTTCATCGCCGGTAAACAGCGACAAAATACGCTGGTAGCGCCTTTTACGCCGCTCGCCATCAATAAACTGCCGATAAAGGATCGAGAACAGCCAGCTGCGCAAACTCTCGCGAGCCGCCAGATCCCTTTCCTGCGTAAACGCTTTTTCCAGGCAGGACTGTACCAAATCCTCCGCGGAGTGAGGGTTACGCGTGAGCCACAAGGCAAAACGCTGCAGATGCGGCAGCATTTCACGTATTTCCAGTTCGCTCAGTGTTGACATGATTTACTCCGCTGCGCGACGTTAGCCACGGCCTTTATAGCCCGTCATGCTGCTGAACACGCCATCACGCAACAACAGCGCATGGAACAGTGCGGCAGTCAGATGCAGAACCACGGTGACGAACAGCAGCAGCGCAAGCCAGGTGTGCAGCGGCCGAAGCATGGCATAAAGCTCAATATTTTTGGCCACCAGCGCCGGTAACGTGATGCCGGCCCCCAGCGTCACGGGATAGCCCGCCGCAGAGAGCATCGCCCAGCCCACCAGCGGCTGAGCCACCATCAGAAGATACAGCAGCCAGTGGGATAAATGCGCGAGCGCCACCTGAAAACCAGGCAGATGCGCCGGGAGCGACGGCGTTTTATAACGCAGACGAAGATATACCCTCAGAATAACCAGCAGCAGAATGGCGACGCCGAGCGGTTTATGCAACGAGTATAAAAAGGCATGCAGTTCCGACACGGTGGACACCATCCCCACGCCGATAAACAACATCGCCACGATCATCAGCGCCATCGCCCAGTGAACGACGCGCAGCAAAGGGTGAAAATAAGCTGCTTTACTCATAACCCGGCCCCTTTATTTACCTGAGCTTCTTCATGCGTGCGGCGATTGAAGGATGACGAATAAGCCGCAGAGCGCGCGCTAAGCAGCGGATCGTCCGAGCCCGAAATGCCCTCTGGCAGTATCAGCGGATCGTAGTTGATGTCCCGGCAATTGCCGTCGGCCTGATCTTGTGCAGAAGTCAGCACCAGCGTGCCTGCGTTAAGCTTTTGGTGGCTATCGGGCCAGGCTTTCGTCGCGTCATTGGTCGCGTCGCCCTTTTCAGCCACGCTGATAATTAAATCCCATTTTAGCGGCCCCTGCTGCAGGCGCTGCTTGATGTCCTGTTGAAGGAATAAAGGATTCGCTTTGTCCTGCGCCGTCACCGGCACGCCGGGCGTTTGCGCCTGCATACTCCAGCGCACGCCGTGAACGTCCCCTGCTTTGTTGGTAAACAAGAAGGCATTCAGGCTGTTGTAGCTGTCGCTGGCCCAGCTGGACGTTGGCACATAGCTCTTTACCCAGGCAAAAAACGGCTTTGCCTCCGGGTGAGCGCTGATAAACGCTTTCATTTTGGCCGGATCGGGTTTGCCCGTTTTAGGATCGGGAATACCCGCCATTTGCTGATCGTAGAAGCCCTGAGGGGTAGCAACGCTAAAGAACGGCAGCGCGTTCATCCCCGTGCGCCACTCCTGGCCATCGCGGGTAATAAACTGCAACGCCATACTGCGCACCGGAACTGCACCATCGGGCGCGTTGGGGTTACCGCCGGCAATCGCCAGACGCCCAATAACCGGCGTATTGCCAGGCAGAAACACCGTTGCTTTTGACAGGGCGCTGCCGCTGCCGTTGGAGTCAAAATATCCCACCACGCAGACGCCTTTGGCATGATTGCGACGATAGCCGGGGTGCTCTCCTCCCGTTTTTTCCAGCGCATTAACCAGCTTATCGGGGGATAAACGCCCCGGCGTCAGAGCCCCCCACGCCCAGGCAAACAGCAGGCAAAGGGCTAACGGAATGGCGACTATCACGGCGCCACGCAGTAAAAATTGCTGCGGGTAGCGCAAATTTTTAAACATCGCGCAGAAAGAGGGACGGGGTTCTCGCATAGGTTCGGCTCACAATGATGAAACAGCATTTGGCTTTTGAGCACATAGGACGAACGAAATGAACATTTATTCCCAGGCCTTAAAGTTTTTTTACCGCCTGTATTCCACCATCAAAAACAGGGAGATTGCTGTAATTAACTTTCAAACAATCCGAGGGCGTCGATTTTAAAATATTGGTTCAGCCTTTTTCATTAATAGCTAAAAATTTAAACCTTAAATAAATAATAAACATTTGTTAGCAGACGTAACGAACGTGCTTGGGGAATTATTACAAGCCCTGGACACCAAGTTTAAAGCATAAAAACAAAGTGAAATCGCAAATGAAAAGCAAAATCATTTGGCTTAAGGAGAACAAAAATAAACGCCATTGTTATTTATGGAATAAAGCATTTCACCCTCGTCAACACTGCACCCATCGGTACAAAACCGCCCTATTGACAACGTTTTGCCTGCAGATTAATTTTCTTTCCAACCTGATAGCCTGCATGACAACTTACCCTCCTGTATTCGCTGCGGGAAAATACTCTAACAACACCATTAACATCACGCTCAATATTAATTAAAAGAGAGTTATTATGTTTAAAAACCTTTCCGTAGGCTCGCGCATTAGCGGCAGCTTTATCATTATTTTATTCACACTGATTGTCCTGACGCTGGTGGCAATTATGCAGGTGAATAAAATAAATAATGCGCTGATCGCCATCAATGATGTCAATAACGTTAAACAGCGCTATGCCGTTAATTTCCGGGGAAGCGTGCATGACCGCTCTATTGCCATTCGCGACGTGACGCTGGTTCCGGCAGGCGAGCTGCAAGGGGTGATCGAGCACATCCGCAAGCTGGAGCGGGATTACCAGGCCTCCGTCCAGCCGATGGAAGGTATTTTTGCTCTGGGCAACGACGTTACCGTAGAAGAGCGTGCGCAATACGCAAAGATAAAAGAAGCCGAACAGCAAACGCTGCCGCTGGTGAATGAAATTATCGCTCTGCAGCAAAAAGGCGATGTGGAAGGCGCACGCCAGGTCATCCTCAATCAGGCTCGCCCTTCATTTGTTAACTGGCTGGCCACCATTAACGGTTTTATCGACATGGAGACGCAGCTTAACGATGCGCTGGCTAATACAGCACGCGGTATCGCGCGCACATTTCACCTTCTGATGCTCACGCTGGCGCTGGTTGCCGTCGCGCTTGGCCTGCTCATCACCTGGTCAACCACGCGCAAAATTACGCTTTCCCTCGGCGGTGAGCCGGTTGATTTGCTGCGCATGACCAACGCCATCGCCGCCGGAGATCTGACGCAAACGCCCGAGCTGCGTAAAAAAGATTCCAGCAGTATTCTGGCTTCGCTCAGCCATATGCAAAATGCGCTGCGTCAGCTGGTGCTGGAAGTACGTCAGAACGCAGAAGGTGTGGCGAGCGCCAGCGCGGAGATTGCCAGGGGTAGCAGCTCACTTTCTGCAAGGACCGAGAACCAGGCCGCGGCGCTGCAGCAAACTTCAGCGGCGATGGACCAGGTGGCGAGCACGGTGCGTAACAATGCGGAAAGCGCGCAGTACGCCAGTAAGCTTGCCAGCTCTGCCGCCAGCGAAGTCGCCCAGGGGAGTGAAATGGTGCAGGGGATCGTCAGCACCATGGAGGAAATTACTCAGGAGTCCGTGCGCATTGCCGACATTACATCGGTGATCGAGGGGATAGCTTTCCAGACCAATATTCTGGCGCTTAACGCTGCCGTTGAGGCGGCAAGGGCTGGTGAACAGGGCCGAGGTTTTGCCGTGGTCGCTACCGAGGTTCGCGCCCTCGCCCAACGCTCTTCCAGCGCCGCGAAAGAAATTAAAGGCCTGATTACCGGCTCGGTGCAGCGGGTGAACAGCGGTGCGCAGGAGATAGACCAGGCTGCGGAAACCATGAGCAAGATTTTGACCACCGTCAGCCAGGTGAACAGCATCGTCAACGAAATTGCGCATAACTCTGCTGAACAGGCGACCGGCGTTAATGAGGTTGCTCAGGCCGTTGCGCAGATGGATAAAAACCTGCAGCAGAACGTCGCGCTGGTCGAGGTGACTTCCTCGACGGCAACCTCTCTCGATACGCAATCCCGCGTTCTGCGAGAAACCGTCAGCGTTTTCCAGGTGGCGTCCTGAGACAAAAAGGTGCGGGGAATCGCCATTGACCGTTAGTTTATTTCGGGAAATTAATCACCAGGTGGCTGTTGTCGTCCTTATCGTTCAGCGTGCAGCCCGGGGCTTTATCGCTCGCGCTGAAGGAAACCACGGGGCCGGGGCGCATATCTTTAGGCCCTTGCTCGCGGCTATGATGAAAATGCCCCCCGCCGCCCCAAACCAGCGTTTTACGAGCGCCAATGGCACGCTCTTCCTTTTCTGCCGCAGCGTTCCAGGCAATATTGAGCGCCAGCCGCTTGTTCATATATTTGATGGCTTCCATAGGCGTTTTGGGCGCAGCACCGGGAATATGGCGGTCAATGCCGGCGACGGAAATGCCGGCTTTGTGCGCTTCATAAAGTGCCCCGGCAATCTTGTCCACCCAGACCTCGCCATGTTTTGACCAGGCATTCATGATGAAGTTTTTTGTCGCCTCTTTGCCATGAGCCAGCGCTTCGCGAAACAAGGCGTTATCGCTGTACTTCACAAACTCTACCGCCAGCAGATCCACACCAGCCTTTTTCAACTCGGGAATGGCATGGCCGACAAATTCAGGGATCGCAAGCTGACCATGCACATCGCCCAGATAGGCAAGCTTGTTATCACGGAACAGGTTAGCCAGGGCCTGAACGGGATCGTTTACCGGCGGCTTAATTTTAATATCAGGATGGATCCTTCCGCTGGCGTTAAGGGAGGCGGGCTGAACGCGATTTGACTGACCGACTGCAGAAAACATGGTTATCTCCGATGTTGGGATGTTTTCTGGTAAGTGGGTAACTGAAAATTGAGTTCCTGAAAGCGGGGTAAAAAAGATGTGTCTAAACGCAACATCCGGCAACTGAAGCGGGTAGCCGGCTCTGGCAGGCGTTATCTTTTGTAATAGTTGTTGAGGCTCTTGATGTAGTTCATACAGCCCATCACGCTGGGATCCGTGCTGGTATATTTATAGTCCTTGATGATGCCTTTACTGTCAGTAGAGATCTGAATTTTGCAGCTGTAGTTGACCGGTACAAACGTGGTTTGTGTTGTTGTGGCCTCAAACGGTTTGCCGTTTACCGTGCCAGAGGTCGTTTGAGGCGAGACATTAGGCTCGGCCCCCGTGCTGTTCGTTACCCACGTATAAACTTTTGTATCGTCGAACGTTTGCTGATTATCGGGATAGCCCAGGATTTTAAATGCGACCGTTTTATCCTGACCGACCAGGCCACGTAAGCCATCATCAAGCTGTTGAAAAGACACACACCCGGTAACAACCAGCACGCCCGCCAGTACCCACTTTTTCATAAAGACCCTGAAATTTTACTGTTTAAACAGAATAAAGGCGCAAAGTTGCGCCAAACTACGGTATTGCAGCCAGCCGCAGCAAAGAACATATCAGAATCACAGCGAGTTGTTATTGCTTTAAACGATGTCGTTTAACCGCTGTTTTCCTGTCTCTGATACTCCGTTATCATGGGTCATCTGCGGAGTCATTCCCGCTAGCGGTTATTACGTATTAGTGAGCGATAATGAGAACCAGAAACTTCACTAACCAATTAAAATTCAACGGAATGGACATCATCATCACATGAGTACTAGCGAAACCTTCGACGCACATACGCCGATGATGCAGCAGTATCTGCGTCTCAAATCCGAGCATCGTGACATCCTGCTGTTTTATCGCATGGGTGACTTTTACGAGCTGTTCTATGACGATGCAAAGCGTGCCTCTCAGCTGCTGGATATCTCTCTGACAAAGCGTGGCGCTTCTGCTGGTGAGCCTATTCCGATGGCGGGAGTCCCCCACCACGCGGTGGAAAACTACCTCGCAAAGCTGGTTAACCTCGGCGAGTCCGTCGCTATCTGCGAACAAGTAGGCGACCCGGCAACCACTAAAGGGCCGGTTGAACGTAAAGTCGTTCGCATCGTCACGCCAGGCACCATCAGCGATGAAGCGCTGCTGCAGGAACGTCAGGATAACCTGCTGGCCGCCATCTGGCAGGACAGTAAAGGTTTTGGCTATGCGACGCTGGATATCAGTTCAGGGCGCTTTCGTCTGACCGAGCCCGAAGACAGTGAAACCATGGCGGCCGAGCTTCAGCGCACCAACCCGGCAGAGCTGCTGTATGCGGAAGATTTTGCGGAAATGAGCCTGATTGATGGCCGCCGCGGCCTGCGCCGTCGCCCGCTTTGGGAGTTCGAGATTGAAACCGCACGCCAGCAGCTGAATTTGCAATTTGGTACCCGCGATCTTACCGGATTCGGCGTCGAAAACGCCCATCATGCGCTTTGTGCCGCCGGTTGCCTGCTGCAGTACGTCAAAGATACCCAGCGCACCTCTCTGCCCCATATCCGCTCCCTTACAATGGACAGGCAGCAGGACAGCATCATTATGGATGCGGCCACCCGGCGTAATCTGGAGATCACGCAAAACCTGTCCGGTGGCGTGGAGAACACGCTAGCCTCGGTGCTGGACTGCACCGTCACGCCAATGGGCAGCCGCATGCTCAAACGCTGGCTGCATATGCCAATACGCAACGTTGATGTGCTAACCAAACGCCAGCAAACCATTGCCGCCCTGCAGGAACGTACCGCAGAAATTCAGCCGACGCTGCGCCAGGTTGGTGACCTCGAGCGTATTCTTGCACGCCTCGCCCTGCGCACCGCTCGTCCACGCGATCTGGCCCGCATGCGTTATGCCTTCCAACAGCTACCTGCCCTCAGGGGTATGCTGTCGGAGGTGGATACCGACTATGTACAAACGCTGCGCGAGCAGATGGGCGAGTTTGTGGAGCTCCGTGAGTTACTGGAACATGCAGTCATAGAATCACCGCCGGTGCTGGTTCGCGACGGCGGTGTTATTGCTCCCGGCTATAACGAAGAGCTGGACGAATGGCGAGCTCTGGCTGACGGCGCAACCGACTACCTGGATCGTCTGGAGATTCGAGAGCGCGAACGCCTGGGTCTCGACACGTTGAAAGTCGGCTTTAACGCCGTCCATGGCTATTATATTCAGGTCAGCCGCGGCCAGAGCCATCTGGTGCCGATCAACTACGTTCGCCGCCAGACGCTGAAAAACGCCGAGCGCTATATCATCCCCGAGCTGAAAGAATATGAAGACAAAGTTCTGACTTCTAAAGGCAAGGCGCTGGCGCTGGAGAAACAGCTGTACGACCAGCTGTTTGATTTACTGCTGCCGCACCTCGAAGCCCTGCAAAAGAGCGCAACCGCGCTGGCAGAACTGGACGTGCTGGTAAACCTGGCCGAGCGCGCATACACCCTGAACTACATCTGCCCGACGCTGACCGACAAGCCGGGGATCAGGCTAGTGGGTGGCCGTCATCCGGTGGTGGAACAGGTGCTCAGCGAACCGTTTATCGCTAACCCGTTAAACCTTTCGCCGCAACGCAGAATGCTGATTATTACCGGCCCGAACATGGGCGGTAAAAGTACCTATATGCGCCAGACCGCGTTAATCGCGCTGTTGGCCTATATCGGCAGCTTTGTTCCCGCGCAGCAGGCCGAGATTGGCCCGGTTGACCGTATTTTCACTCGCGTGGGTGCCGCGGACGACCTGGCTTCCGGCCGCTCAACCTTCATGGTGGAGATGACCGAAACCGCCAACATTCTGCATAACGCGACGGAACACAGCCTGGTGCTGATGGATGAGATTGGCCGCGGCACATCAACCTATGACGGCCTGTCGCTGGCATGGGCCTGCGCTGAAAGTCTGGCAAACCGGATCAAGTCGCTAACGTTGTTCGCTACCCATTACTTCGAGCTGACTACGCTGCCGGAAAAAATGGAAGGCGTCGCCAACGTCCATCTGGATGCCGTGGAGCATGGCGACACCATCGCCTTTATGCACAGCGTACAGGACGGGGCAGCCAGCAAGAGCTATGGCCTTGCCGTTGCCGCCCTGGCCGGTGTGCCAAAAGACGTCATCAAGCGCGCCCGCCAGAAACTGCGTGAGCTTGAGAGCCTTTCAGGCAATGCGGCAGCAAGCCAGGTAGACGGTACGCAAATGTCGCTGTTGGTTGCGACGGAAGAGACCTCTCCTGCCGTTGAAGCGCTGGAGAATTTGGATCCGGACTCGCTCTCTCCACGTCAGGCGCTGGAGTGGATTTACCGACTGAAAAATCTGGTTTAGGGTTTACCCGTTCTCCTTTCGGGGAGAACGACAAACTTCAGGCATAAAAAAAGCGGTGATTTGCATCACCGCTTTTTATTTGAACAGTCGATTACTCGCGGAACAGCGCTTCGAGGCTCAGCCCCTGAGTCTGCAAAATCTCACGCAGACGGCGCAGGCCTTCAACCTGAATCTGACGAACACGTTCACGAGTCAGACCGATTTCGCGGCCCACATCTTCCAGTGTCGCAGCTTCATAACCCAACAGACCAAAACGACGGGCCAGCACTTCACGCTGCTTAGCGTTCAGTTCGAACAACCACTTCACGATGCTCTGTTTCATGTCATCGTCTTGCGTGGTGTCTTCCGGACCGTTGTCTTTCTCATCCGCCAGAATATCCAGCAACGCTTTCTCTGAGTCACCACCCAGCGGGGTGTCTACCGAGGTAATGCGTTCGTTGAGACGCAGCATCCGGCTAACATCATCAACCGGTTTATCCAGCTGCTCGGCAATCTCTTCCGCACTCGGCTCATGGTCGAGCTTGTGGGAGAGTTCGCGAGCGGTACGCAGGTAAACGTTCAGCTCTTTCACAATGTGAATCGGCAGGCGAATCGTACGGGTTTGGTTCATGATAGCCCGTTCGATAGTCTGACGAATCCACCATGTGGCGTAAGTTGAGAAACGGAATCCACGCTCCGGATCAAACTTTTCAACCGCACGGATAAGCCCCAGATTACCCTCTTCAATCAGATCCAGCAGCGCCAGACCACGATTGCTGTAGCGACGGGCAATCTTCACCACCAGACGCAGGTTACTTTCAATCATGCGTCGGCGAGAGGCCACATCACCGCGTAAGGCGCGGCGTGCAAAATAAACTTCTTCTTCGGCTGTTAATAATGGAGAGTAACCGATCTCTCCAAGATAAAGCTGAGTCGCATCAAGTACACGCTGTGTGGCGCCCTGTGACAACAGCTCTTCTTCTGCAAGGTCGTTATCACTGGGTTCCTCTTCTACAAGGGCTTTTTCGTCAAAAGCCTCAACTCCGTTCTCATCATATTCCGCGTCTTCGTTTAACTCGTTAACTTTCAGCGTATTCTGACTCATAAGGTGGCTCCTACCCGTGATCCCTGGGCAATACACTCAATTGAGTATCTTGCCGGTTTATCGCTGCGGCAAATAACGCAGCGGGTTTACGGATTTCCCCTTGTAACGAATTTCAAAATGCAATCGTGTAGAACTGGTTCCGGTGCTACCCATGGTAGCGATTTTCTGCCCCGCCTTAACTTCTTCTTGTTCCCGGACCAGCATTGTATCGTTATGGGCGTAGGCACTCAGATAATCATCGTTATGTTTGATGATGATTAGATTACCGTAACCGCGCAGTGCGTTACCGGCATACACCACGCGCCCTGCGGCGGTCGCGATAATTGCCTGTCCTTTACTGCCGGCGATATCGATACCTTTGTTGCCCCCTTCGGTGGCCGCAAAGTTTTCGATGATCTTACCGTCGGTCGGCCAGCGCCAGGTCGAGATTGGCGAACTGTTAGACGTACTGCTGACGGTCGGTTCGGTAGAGCTAACCACAGGTGCCGTTACCGGTGCTGTGACGACAGTCGCAGCTGGCTTATTGCCTGGTAACATTTTAGTAGCACTCTGTTCACCTGAATCCTCAGAATACGTAATTGTTGGTTTAGAAGCAACCACCGTGGTGGAGTTTTGTGCAGCTGGCGTAGTCACGCCCTGCGCACGGGCATCAGCCGCGGTAACTGCATTTCCGCCCGTAATCGGCGTACCGGATGCATTACCCACCTGCAGGGTTTGTCCGACCTCAAGACCATACGGAGCCGCTACGTTGTTGCGCTGCGCCAGGTCACGGAAGTCGTTCCCGGTGATCCACGCAATATAGAACAGCGTGTCGCCACGTTTGACGGTATAAGTACTGCCACCCGCATAGCTCCCTTTCGGAATGTTCCCATACTGGCGGTTGTACACAATGCGGCCATTTTCCGTGTGTACTGGCTCGGAAACAGCGGGCTGTGTTTGAGGCTGGCGAACCGGCTGAATTTGCGGCTGTTGAACCGGCTGTATCTGCGGCTGTTGAACCGGCTGTATCTGCGGTTGCTGAATCGGGGTGGACATTGTCGGTGGCTTAGTCACCAGCAGGCTACCGGTCGAAGAGCCGGAAGTATTGCCGTTACCGCCCACGGAACTGATCGGTGCCTGGGTATTATTATTGCTTGTGCAGCCTGCCAGCCAAAGGCTGGTTAGCGTCAGCATCGCCGCCCGGCGTAAAGTGAAAGTTGGGCTTCCCGCGCTCATTTATCCCCCAAAATGATAACAACCAGATATTCATGAAAACACTATAGAAAGCAACGCTAAACCGCGCCTGCTTTTGCTGAGTCCGGCTACGTTACGCCGAATTCCAGCCAAAAAAACCGGAAATTTCCAGGTTATGCCAGTTCACCTGGCACTAAGGGTACAAAGCGAACAGCTTCTACAGTGTCGATTGAAAATTCGTCTCCGTGGCGACGCACGCGTTTCAAAAACTGCTGGTCGTCGCCCACGGGTAAAACCAGAATGCCGCCGTCGTCCAGCTGTGACAGCAGGGCCGAAGGAATTTCCGGCGGTGCTGCCGTCACAATGATAGCGTCAAACGGGGCTTTCGCCTGCCAGCCCTGCCAGCCATCGCCGTGACGGGTTGAAATATTATGCAAGTCGAGCTGCTTCAGGCGGCGTCTTGCGTGCCATTGGAGACCCTTGATGCGCTCAACGGAGCAAACGTGCCCCACCAGATGCGCCAGAATCGCGGTCTGATAGCCAGAGCCAGTGCCAATCTCCAGCACTTTTGAATGCGGCGCGAGCTCCAGCAGTTCCGTCATCCTCGCCACCATATAGGGCTGCGAGATAGTCTGGCCAGAGCCAATAGGTAACGCGGTATTTTCCCAGGCTTTGTGTTCAAACGCTTCGTCGACAAATTTCTCACGCGGCACCTGCGCAATAGCCTCAAGGACCCGTTCGTCCTTGATGCCCTGGGCACATAATTGATCGAGAAGAGTTTGTACGCGTCTGCTTACCATTGCGCCTCAACTCCGGCTTTTTCCAGCCAGTGGCCAACGACTTCGTGGGCGCTGTGCGCAGTTAAATCGACGTGCAGCGGCGTCACCGACACATAGCCTTCGTCCACGGCGGCAAAGTCGGTATCTGGCGCAACATCCAGTTTTTCCCCCGGCGGGCCAATCCAGTACACCGTGTTGCCACGTGGATCTTCCTGGCGAATCACCTGGTCTGCCGGATGACGGCTGCCGCAGCGCGTGACGCGAATGCCTTTGATTTGGTCCAGCGGTAAATCTGGAACGTTGATATTTAGAATGCGCCCGGTGCGCAGTGGCTCCCGAGCCAGCGCCAGGAGAATAGAGCAGGTGACCGCCGCTGCGGTCTCATAATGCTGATGGCCATCCAGCGAGACGGCCAGCGCCGGGAGCCCTAAATGACGCCCTTCCGTCGCCGCCGCAACAGTGCCGGAGTAGATAACGTCGTCGCCGAGGTTTGGCCCGGCGTTGATGCCCGACACCACAATATCCGGGCGCGGGTACATCAGCGCATTGACGCCGAGATAGACACAGTCCGTTGGCGTTCCCATTTGAACAGAGATATCCCCGTTGGCGAGGGTAAAAGTTCTAAGCGATGACTCGAGCGTCAGCGAGTTTGATGCGCCGCTGCGGTTTCTGTCCGGCGCAACAACCTGAACCTCGGCAAATTCGCGCAGCGCTTTTGCCAGCGTCTGAATGCCAGGCGCATGGACGCCGTCATCGTTACTCAGCAATATTCGCATAATCACCCGCTGTGTTCATGAGTTCCCTGACAACGCTGGTAGCGAAGCTACCCGCCGGTAGCCAGAAGTTCAGCTCAACGGTCACGTCATCCCACCAGTTCCAGCTTAATGCCTTCGGTTGCACTAACATCGCGCGACGCGCGGCTTCCACGCGTTCACGCTTCAGCAGCCCCTGCAGGACATCTTCGTCTGCCACGCACTGCTGCTCAAAAGCCAGCGCAACGTTTTGCGTTCCCCACTCGCCGTCACCCGGCAGCGCAGCGGTAATCAGCAGGTCGCCGTCATCCACTCGCTGTTGCAGGGTCGGGAGTTCTTCCGGGGTTGCTACAAACCAGCTGCCACGTCCTGCCAATTGTAGCGCATCGCCATCAACAACTTGATTAAAGTCTGTTTTTTTCAGGCGCTGGCTAACAATCTGATTAAACAACGCGCTGCGTGCTGCCGACAACCAAAAACTGCGTTTATTTCTGTCGCGCAGCGGTGAATTGCTTTCCGCCCAGCGCTTCGCCTGATGCAGGTTGTTACCGCCGATGCCAAAACGCTGGCTGCCGAAATAGTTAGGCACGCCCCGCAGAGAGATGGCCTGCAGGCGCTGCTCCATTTCGTTACGATCGCTGACTTCACGCAGCACGAGGGTAAAGCGGTTCCCTTTAAGCGCGCCCAGGCGCAGCTTGCGCCGATGGCGAGCAAACTCCAGCACCTGACACCCTTCAAGGATAAAGGCGTTCATATCCGGCATTTCTTTACCCGGCAGGCGGACGCAGAACCACTGCTCGGTCACGGCATGTTTATCTTTCTGCCCTGCAAAGCTGACTTCACGGGCATGAACCTTAAGGAACTTAGCCAGCGCATCGGCGACAAAACGCGTATTGCAGCCGCTTTTCAGGATCCGCAGCAGCAGGTGCTCACCGTCACCGTCGGGGCCAAAACCCAAATCCTCTATGACCACAAAGTCTTCCGGACTGGCCTTGATGACCCCGGAACCCTGCGGTTTACCGTGCAGCCACGTCAGATTTTGCATATCCATTACTTACTGGCCTTATGCAAAAGCGCGACCGCTTCGCAGGCTATACCTTCCCCACGGCCGGTAAAGCCAAGCTTTTCGGTGGTGGTTGCTTTGACGTTCACGTCATCCATATGGCAGCCGAGATCTTCAGCAATAAACACGCGCATCTGCGGGATGTGCGGAGCCATTTTCGGTGCCTGAGCAATAATCGTCACGTCCACGTTCCCAAGCGTAAAACCTTTAGCCTGAATGCGACGCCACGCTTCGCGCAGCAGTTCGCGGCTGTCCGCACCTTTGAAGGCAGGATCGGTGTCCGGAAACAGCTTGCCGATATCTCCAAGCGCAGCGGCACCGAGCAGCGCATCGGTCAGGGCATGCAGGGCAACGTCACCGTCGGAATGGGCCAGCAGTCCTTTTTCGTACGGGACACGAACGCCGCCAATAATAATCGGGCCAACGCCGCCAAAAGCATGAACATCAAAACCATGTCCGATACGCATTATAAATTCTCCGTTTGGGTTAACCGCGTAAGATAGAAAGCCGCCAGTGCCAGATCTTCAGGGCGAGTTACCTTGATATTATCAGCACGAGCACTAATCAGTTCTGGATGAAAGCCACAATATTCCAGGGCCGAAGCTTCATCGGTGATGGTTGCGCCTTCATCCAGCGCGCGCAGCAGACAGCTGCGCAAAAGTTCAAGCGGGAACAGCTGCGGCGTAAGGGCATGCCAGAGATCTTCACGATCGACAGTATGGGCTATCAACGCGTTGCCGGGCTCACCCCGCTTCATGGTATCTCGGACCGGCGCCGCCAGAATAGCGCCGACTTTGCTGGTGGCGGTAATCGCCAGTAGATTGCCCAGATCGTCCGGATGCAGACAGGGGCGCGCGGCATCGTGGACCAGCACCCATTTCGCATCACCTGCGGCCTGCAGGCCAGCAAGAACCGAATCCGCGCGCTGTTTCCCGCCGGTGACTACGGTGACGCGAGGATTAGCGGCCAGCGGCAGAGAAGAAAAGTAGGTGTCGTTGGGGCTGAGGGCGACGATCGTCTGGCCCACACGCGGATGCGCCATCAGGCAGGCTACCGCATGTTCAAGAATCGTTTTGTCGCCGATGTGTAGGTACTGCTTAGGACATTCCGTTTGCATACGGCTGCCGATACCGGCGGCCGGTACCACGGCAATTACGTCCGGGGAGGAGTCTGCCATGCCTTTCACTTATGCTGAGTTATCGATTATTTTGCCCGGCGTTGGAGGTATTACCGTTGGCTGCACGTTTAGAGGCATCCGGCACCAGGCGGTAGAATGTCTCTCCTGGCTTAGTCATGCTGAGTTCATTGCGTGCGCGCTCTTCAATCGCTTCCTGGCCACCGTTGAGATCGTCAATTTCGGCAAAAAGCTGATCGTTGCGAGATTTTAATTTGGCATTAGTTGCCTGCTGCGCAGCGACATCTTCGCTGACGCGCGTGTAATCGTGTACGCCGTTTTTTCCGAACCACAGCGAATACTGAAGCCAAACCAGCAAGGCCAGCAACAGCAGCGTTAGTTTACCCATCCTGCCCCCTGAAAAACGGCACAATCATCCCACAACTTTTTCGTCGACTCCACTGTAGCAAATAATCCTGCCCGCCAAATCGCGCCAGAATTTACCACATAACGCGAACTCATGCGCGATTGCAGCAAGTTTAGCTTAACGTTGCCCAAAAATAGTCTGTTACGGTTTGACGCAGTTCGGCACGGCTAACCCATTAGCCACATAAAGAGCACGCCGAACATCAGCGCGACGGAGAGCAGCGTAGCAAAGCAGCTAAACAGCAGCCTGCCACGCAAAATGGAGTGCAACGCTATCCCCACCACCACCGCGACCGGCATCAGCGCCAGGAAGAATGGCCACGTGTAAAGGAAGAAAAAGAGCGTGTTGGGGCCGTACACCAGAAAGGGAATGCCTAGCGCCAGCAGCCACGACAAAAAGCCGATAAACGCCCCGGGCAATGACCAGGTTGTTTCCTCGACCGTCGGGCTGGGTTCAGCCTGAGAAATAACGATATTCGTGCTGTTGCGCATAACTGATTTCATAACCCTGATGGCCGGAAGCGTTGTGCTTCCGGGCGTCTTCAGCAATTGATGATATCGTCGCAGCGCAGCAGGTCTAATATTTGGGCCACTAAATTTGTTACTAATTGTTCGCCGTCTAAGTGTATTTCCGCCTGCAGCGGCGCCTCATACGCCGAATCAATGCCGGTAAAATTCTTTAGTTCCCCTGCCCGAGCCTTCTTGTACAGCCCTTTAGGATCGCGTGTTTCGCAAATCGCCAACGGCGTGTCCACAAACACTTCGTAGAAGCGCCCTTCTCCGGCTCGTTCGCGTACCATTTGCCTTTCGGCACGATGCGGCGAGATAAACGCGCTGAGCACGACAAGGCCCGCGTCCACCATCAGGCCGGCAACTTCACCTACCCGCCGGATGTTCTCTTTACGGTCTGCATCGCTAAAGCCCAGGTCGCTGCATAACCCGTGGCGGACGTTGTCGCCGTCGAGCAAGTAGGTGCTTACACCAAGTTTATGCAGTTCCTGTTCAAGCGCGCCGGCCACGGTTGACTTCCCGGAGCCGGACAAGCCGGTAAACCACAGCACCGCCCCGCGGTGCTTGTGCAAAGCTTCACGCTGCTCACGCGTAACGGGGTGAGCATGCCAGACCACGTTTTCATCATGGTCGGCCATTACTTGCCTCCCAGCAGGTCACGCGCGCCCCAGTGTGGGAAGTGGCGGCGCACCAAAGCGTTAAGCTCAAGCTCAAACGCACCGTATGCCGAAGGTTCCTGATAAACCTCTTCCTGCGGCTCACGTACCATGCCTGCCCCCACGGTCACGTTGCTCAGGCGATCGATGAAAATCAGCCCGCCGGTCACCGGATTGGTCTGATATTTGTCGAGCACCAGCGGCTCATCGAAGGTCAAATCCACCAGCCCAATGCCGTTCAGCGGCAGGCTTTCCACCACGCGCTGAGTCAGCGAGTTAATCTCAACCTGGTACTGAATATTGTCGACGCGCGCGCGGGTTTTCTTCCCGGCGATCTTGATATCAAAGCTCTGCCCCGGCACCAGCGGCTGCTCCGCCATCCATACCACATCCACTTTAGCGCTCTGTACCGCGGCCAGTGATTCACCGGACTCGACCAGCAGATCGCCCCGGCTGATATCGATTTCATCTTTCAGCACCAGGGTTATCGCTTCACCCGCGCCGGCTTGTTGCAAATCTCCATCAAAAGTCACGATTCGGGCGATGTTCGACTCCACGCCGGACGGCAGCACTTTGACGCGCTGGCCCACGCTAACGGTACCCGAAGCCAGCGTCCCCGCGTAGCCACGGAAGTCCAGATTGGGACGGTTAACGTACTGCACCGGGAAGCGCATTGGCTGCAGCTCCACGCTGCGAGTAATTTCTACCGTTTCCAGCACCTCGAGCAGCGTCGGGCCGCTGTACCACGGCATCTGGCTGCTGGAGCTTGCCACGTTATCCCCTTCCAGCGCGGAAAGCGGCACGAAGCGAATATCCAGGTCCGCCGGCAGCTGCTGGGCGAAGGTCAGGTAATCCTGTTTGATCTGCTCGAAGGTCTGCTCGCTGAACGCCACCAGATCCATCTTGTTGATCGCCACCACCAGATGTTTGATCCCCAGCAGCGTGGAGATAAAACTGTGACGACGAGTTTGATCCAACACGCCTTTACGGGCGTCGATCAGCAGGATTGCCAGGTCACAGGTTGATGCCCCGGTCGCCATATTGCGGGTGTACTGTTCGTGCCCCGGCGTGTCGGCGATGATAAATTTGCGCTTCTCGGTGGAGAAATAGCGATAGGCCACGTCGATGGTAATGCCCTGTTCGCGCTCGGCCTGCAGGCCATCCACCAACAAGGCTAAATCAAGTTTCTCGCCCTGGGTACCGTGACGCTTACTGTCGGTATGCAGCGACGAGAGCTGATCTTCATAAATCTGGCGCGTGTCGTGCAGCAGGCGGCCAATCAGGGTACTTTTGCCGTCATCGACGCTGCCGCAGGTCAAAAAGCGCAGCAGGCTTTTGTGCTGCTGAGCGTGGAGGTAGGCTTCGACTCCGCCTTCGTCAGCGATTTGTTGTGCAATAGTGGTGTTCATCTGGCGGCTCCTTAGAAATAACCCTGGCGTTTTTTCAGCTCCATGGAGCCGGCCTGGTCGCGGTCAATCATGCGTCCCTGGCGTTCACTGGTAGTGGAGATCAGCATCTCTTCGATGATCTCCGGCAGCGTCTGCGCGGTAGATTCCACCGCGCCGGTCAGCGGCCAGCAGCCCAGGGTACGGAAGCGCACCATACGTTGTTCAATCACTTCACCCGGCTGCAGATCGATGCGATCGTCGTCAATCATCATCAGCATACCGTCACGTTCCAGCACCGGGCGCGGCGCCGCAAGATACAGCGGAACGATGTCGATATTTTCCAGGTAGATGTACTGCCAGATATCCAGCTCGGTCCAGTTAGAGAGCGGGAACACGCGAATGCTTTCGCCTTTGTTGATCTGGCCGTTGTAATTGTGCCACAGCTCAGGGCGCTGGTTTTTTGGGTCCCAGCGGTGGAAGCGATCGCGGAAGGAGTAAATACGCTCTTTCGCGCGCGACTTCTCTTCGTCACGACGTGCGCCGCCAAAGGCCGCGTCAAAACCGTATTTATTCAGCGCCTGCTTGAGGCCTTCGGTTTTCATAATGTCGGTATGTTTAGCGCTGCCGTGGACGAACGGGTTAATGCCCATCGCCACGCCTTCAGGATTGCGATGCACGATAAGATCGCAGCCGTAGGCTTTCGCCGTGCGGTCACGGAACTCGTACATTTCGCGGAATTTCCAGCCGGTGTCAACGTGCAATAGCGGGAACGGCAGCGTACCTGGGTAGAAAGCTTTACGGGCCAAATGCAGCATGACCGAAGAGTCTTTCCCAATGGAATACATCATCACCGGATTAGAAAATTCGGCAGCGACCTCGCGGATAATATGGATGCTTTCAGCCTCCAGTTGCCGCAAGTGAGTGAGTCTTTTCTGGTCCATAACCTTCCCTTAAGCAGATGCGCCGCGGCCGTTCATCGCAGCCGCTTGAGATTTAATCTAAGGGGACTATAAGTCTTGGACTTATTTGTTATGAAATTACGAATTGGAATGACTAGTTCCCGAAAAGAATAACGCCACGGCAAAGCTAACAACAAAATGTGCTTAACCAGCCGTTTTTTCGCGGGTTTAAGAGCAAATGAAATTGTTTAACCTGGCTCACAGTTTCATACTAATGGCGCTTAAAACTTCCGACTAATAAAGATGAATAAGGACGTACTATGTTTTCCGCATTGCGCCGCTCGGTGATTTGCCTGGCGCTGGGCGCGTGCTTTAGTTTTCCCGCCGTAGCGAAGACCGCGCAGCAAGGCGACATTGCCGACCAGCAAACCCGCCACATCGCCACCTATTTTCCTGGCCGAATGACCGGCAGTCCGGCCGAAATGTTGGCCGCAGATTATATTCAGCAGCAGTTTCAAAGCTGGGGTTACCAAAGCGATATTCGCCAGTTTAAGACCCGCTACCTTTACACCACGAAAGCCGGCCACCAGACCTGGCATAACGTCACCACCAGCAGCGTGATTGCCGCACGCGAAGGTAAGCTGCCGCAGCAAATCATTATCATGGCGCATCTGGACACCTATACGCCGCTCAACGATAAAGACGTGGACAATAACCTCGGCGGCCTGACGCTGCAGGGCGTTGACGATAATGCTTCCGGGCTTGGCGTTATGCTGGAGCTGGCCGAACGCCTGAAAGATATTCCTACCCGCTACGGCATCCGCTTTATTGCTACCAGCGGAGAAGAAATTGGCTCCCTGGGCGCGAAAAACATTCTGGAGCGCATGAGCAAAGAGGAGCAGGCCAACACGCTGCTGGTGATCAATCTGGACAGCCTGATCGTGGGCGATAAGCTTTATTTCAATAGCGGAGTATCAACACCTGCGGCCGTGCGCAAGCTGACCCGCGACCGCGCGCTCACGCTTGCCCATCGCGCCGGGATTCAGGCCACCAGCAATCCTGGACTCAATGCGAAATTCCCGAAAGGCACCGGCTGCTGTGGCGATGCAGAGCCTTTCGATAAAGCAGGTATTCCAGTGCTTTCTGTCGAGGCGAGCAACTGGACGCTGGGAGCGAAAGACGGCTACCAGCAGCGTGGTAAAAACAAGGCTTTTCCAAACGGCACCAGCTGGCATAACGCGACTATCGACAACCTCGACTATCTGGATAAAGCGCTGCCGGGCAGAATTAAGCGCCGCAGCCATGACACGGTGCGTATTCTGCTGCCGCTGGTGAAAGAGTTAGCGAAGGCCGAAAAGTGATCGGGCAGGAGCGGCCATAGCACCGCTCCTCCTTATTTATTACTGCTGTACCGGCAGGCTCACGGCATAAAGATACCACGCTGAATGAGGCAGCCAGCCTTCGGCCCAGCGCCAATCGTCATCTTTCCCGGTAACCGCATAACCCTGGTCAAACGCGATACCGTCTACGTTCTGCTGCGGATCGGCGGTAATGCCGTTCACAATCCCGCCAGGCAAGGTCGTATAGCGCCAGGAATTGAAGAACAGATAGCTAATGTGGCGATAGCCGCTGCCGGTCAGCATGCTGACATCAAACGGGTTTCTGCCGAGGATCCAGTCCAGCTGGTTCCAGGCATAGGCGTTAAGCCGATGGGTAAAATTGGCATCGTCGGCAAACAGCGGCATCGCCTGTCGGGCCGCCGCCGCAAGCGACGCTATACGAGCGTTTTCCCCCTGCCACCACGGCGCGGCTTCCGTATCATGCGGGAAGAAGAAGCTGGTGCGCTTTGTCCCGTCCTTCAGTTGGACCAGCTGACGTGCATAGCCAAACGGGTTATTAACATCGGCGGTGGTTGTCAGTTCAAAATCGAGCGCTTGTTTTACCGTGGAGAGAATATTCGCACGCTGGTTTTCAGGCGCAACGGCGTGATACTCCAGCAGCGCAATAACCGGCAGACCGGCATCTGAAGGATGGAAATAAGGTCGACTGGCGTCATCCGCGCGCCAGTAATGCTTCCATTGCCCCTCTGAAACCTGGCGCGCCATCAGGCTTTTTGCCCGCAGGGAAGCCACCTCCAGGTAATGTGATTGCTTAGTCGCTTTATACAGTTCGGTGGCGGCCAGCAGAACGTTATAGTCATCGACGATATTCTCTTTGCCGTCGTTCACCATCTTTAGGTTATTTTTCTCAAGAAAGGCAAAAGCCTCTTTCGCTGTCTGAAGATATTGCGCGCGGGTAAACTGCCCGTCCTCATTCTGGGTGCTGGCGAGCGCCAGCGCAGCAATGGACATCCCGGCACCTGAACGGAAGCTCGCCTGATAAGCCAGCCGCCCAACCGCCGATTCTTCAACAATGGTCGAGTCAGACTCTTTTTCTTTAATTTGCGTGCGCCAGTTCGGGTTCGCTACCACGCGGTCCTGCGCCAGCTTGTCTTTACCCGGCGAAGAGATAGCCTGCAGGAAAGACTCCCCAGGCTGCTTCATACGCACCAGAAAATCTGCGCCATAAAGACCTTCATCGAGCATACGGCGACGGTACTCGGAGAAATTGACGTCGTTACGCGCGCCCAAGCGCTGGTAGCTTTGCAGCAGGCTCCAGGCCACCAAAGGGGCTTGTTGAGGGTTAAACCAGGAGGTTAAATTCTGATGGGAAAGGTGAACGCCATAATCGCCGGTCGCGTCATACCAGCCGCCGTGCACATCCACCGTGCCTTTCTCGCCCCACGGTTTCGGCAGTTTGCGATCGGCCTTGTCAAAAAGCCCCGTTACACGCTGGCTTTTGAAATAAGCAATCACATCCGAGAGCGTGTAGCGTTCAAGCAAATCTTTATTAATGATAAACGGCCCGGAGCGCACATCACCGTCGCTGCTGACCACCTTGACCACATAACGCCCGGCTTTATGCCAGCCGCTAAAATCGGCCTGATAAAAAGTACGATTCTCCCAGCTCGGGACGCTTCCCTGCCCGACTAATTCACCGCTATACACCACTTTGTTGCTTTCGCTGTCCAGCAGCTCAAATTGGTCGCCAGCGTTAAATTTCGCGCCATCGCTCAATTGAATAACGGCAGATTTGGGTCCATTGAGGTCGTAGCCAACCTGGTTAATTAACACATGCGTTTCTGCATGGACGAAAAGCGCGCAGCACGAAAGCGCCAGCCCGAGGCCTGCCTGTCGAATCAACATTATTTTTCCTTAGCGTGGGTCGCGTTAAATAATTGAGAACGGAGCAATCATCATGAATTTGATATCCTTTTCATCCTGGAAAACGTTGGCATAGCCGCCGCTCCAGTCAGGATTGTCGGAATGGTTGTTGTAGCGGGTGTAATGCAGCTTAAACATCACATCTTTCGCCCAGCCCTGCTGGACTTGCCAGACGAGATCCAGGTTCCAGGCGCTTTCTGTCAGACGCTGTCTGGCCGACCAGTCTCCTCCCCGAGCCGGTTTGCCGTCCCAGCCCCAGGCCAGCGATGCCCCGGCGCTGATACCCGGATAAATGACGTCGCCTAAATCGACCATCGAGCCGAAAAACACCGCCTTTTCACCGTCGGCGTTGTAGTCAGAGCGGGCATCCCACCACATATCGATACGCCCCGCCGAGTTTGGGTAAATGGGCGTTGCGCTGACGGTGTAATATCCTTGCTTGCCCGGCGCATGGACCAGGCTCCCCTCTAACCGGAACTGCCAGCGTCCTCGCTGGTATTCGGCAGTAACGCCCTGCTGCCAGGCAAACTCATCGTAGACGTCATGGCGCCCCGTCGCATCATGCGAGCCGTAAAACTGCCAGCTGGTTCTGAGCTGGTTATCTGCCTCACCAAGACGCCAGCCTACTTTGGTAAAATACTTATCCAGGTAGCCCTGGGATTGACCAAAGGCCAGCTCCCAAATCACGCCATTTTTAAAATCAAATTTCCCGCCCAGCGAGTGCAAATAAGGAATTTTCGTTTTCTTGTCTATTTCCTTAAAGTCATACATTTCGCGATACCATGGGGCTTTATATTTATTGGCCCAAAAATAAGAAAGCAAAAATATACCGTACCGCCCAAAATCATACACTGCGCCAATTTCGGCCCCCTGATAGGTTCCGGGTAAGAAGCCCCATTGGGTGGCTAATAAACCCTGCCCAATGGGCTGAATATAACCGGCTCTGAGCCAGTAATTTTCCTTTTTGAATTTGAGCGCGGCCAGATAAAGATCCACCGCATTGGCCTCTCCGGTACCCCGATCGCGCCACATGGATTTCCCGTCGCTGAAGCTTATTTCGTTGGGATGTGCGGTGCTGCCCTCGAATAAATCCACCGTCGCAAATGCCCCGAGATCGATCCCAACAGTTTCGTCATAAAAACCGGAGCTGTAGTCCAGTCGTGCGGTCGTTGTGCTGTGGTGAAGGTTAGTCTGGTATTGCCCATAATGAGGGCTGCCAGGATTCATATCTTTGCGCTCGCGGTGGCGCTGCCAGTAGTAGAGCGAGCCCGTTAGCAGGCTGTCATCCACAAAACCTGCCGCCATCGCGGGCGCTACCGGAATGACCGAAAATATTCCTGACAGAAACAGGATGCATTTTATACCGTGTTTTTTTATATGAAGAGGTAAAATGGACATATATAATTCCCTAATGATAAGCCTTTACCGGTAATATTTACCGAGAACAGATGCTTTCCCTGGTAATAAAATCATTCGCCTTAC
The DNA here is from genome assembly GCF_036500665.1 of Cedecea sp. Classification (NCBI taxonomy): domain Bacteria; kingdom Pseudomonadati; phylum Pseudomonadota; class Gammaproteobacteria; order Enterobacterales; family Enterobacteriaceae; genus Cedecea; species Cedecea sp. The sequence goes on along the minus strand of NZ_DASYBS010000096.1, from coordinate 149,606 downwards.
GGCCATTTTTTACCGGCCCTGGCAATTATTATTTTTCTTGAATCAGATAAAACTGAAAACGTTTTCAGGTTTTATGGAATTATCGCCTCTACAAAAAAATGATCAATATCCGATCGCGTATTTCTTTGTGATGAACAGCCCATTTTGGGGAGTAAACTTGATGGAGGGTTTCATTGAGGCGAAGACAGGAAAGCAGAAAAGAAAAACGCGGGAACAAGGCCCGCGCTTTGAAATAAGTGATAAAGGGAGTTTATTCGTGCAGACCGCACTCGCGTTTCAGGCCAAAGAAGCGCGTTTCTTCTTCTGCCATTCCCGGCTCCCATTTACGGGTGGTGTGGGTATCGCCTACGGAAAGATAGCCCTGGTCCCACAATGGATGGTACTTAAGCCCGTGCTCTGTCAGATACTGGTAAACCGTGCGGTTATCCCAGTCGATGATGGGCAGAATTTTAAACACGTCACGCTGCACCGCCAGAACCGGCAGATTTGCACGGCTCCCAGACTGCTCACGACGCAGGCCGGCAAACCAGGTTTGCGCCTCCAGCGTTTTCAGGGCACGGTTCATCGGCTCTACTTTGTTGATGTCGTTGTAGCGCTCAATACCTTCCACGCCCTGCTCCCACAGTTTGCCGTAACGCGCTTCCTGCCACGCAGGACTTTCGGTCGCACGGAACACCTGCAGGTTCAGCTTCAGCTTATCGGTTAGCTCGTCGATAAACTGGTAGGTTTCCGGGAACAGATAGCCGGTATCGGTCAGGATCACCGGAATGTCGGGGCGCTGCTGCGTCACCAGATGCAGGCAAACGGCAGCCTGAATGCCGAAGCTGGACGAAAGGACAAACTCGCCCGGCAGGTTTTCCAGCGCCCAGGCGACACGCTGCTGCGCGCTAAGTTTTTCCAGCTGAGCGTTCGTTTCGGCGAGCGCCATGACGCGTTCGACCTTAGGAAGGGCGTTCAGCGCGGTAAGATCGAGTGTAGGCATAGGCTCCTCACCTGTTGATGTGGTTGACCCTCACCCCGGCCCTCTCCCTGGAAGGGAGAGGGGAAAGCGAAGTTCGGCGATCGTTATATAGTCATTTTCCCATTAGGAAATAGGAGAAAAATTAGTCCCACAAATCCCTGGCCGGATCGAGCACCGGGCGAATAATCCCGGCGCGCACGGTGAAGTCCCCAAAGCCTTCATCGGCTTCACGTTCTTTCGCCCAGCGCCCTACCAGCTCGTCAATCGAGCTGAGGATTTCCGGCTCCGTGATATTTTCACGGTACATGCGCGGAATACGCGTCCCGATGCGGTTGCCGCCAATGTGCAGGTTATAGCGCCCTGGTGCTTTCCCCACGAGGCCGATTTCGGCCAGCATCGCACGGCCACAGCCGTTCGGGCAGCCGGTGACGCGCATAACAATGTGCTCATCCGGCACCTTGTGTTTATCCATCACCTGCTCAACTTTGGTGACAAACTCAGGCAGGAAGCGTTCGGCTTCCGCCATCGCCAGCGGGCAGGTAGGGAAAGACACGCAGGCCATCGAGTTCTCGCGCTGCGGCGTGACCGCGTTCATCAGCCCGTGCCCGGTAGCCAGCTTCTCTATTTTAGCCTTTTCGCTTTCCGGCACGCCGGCGACGATCAGGTTCTGGTTTGCCGTCAGGCGGAAATCACCTTTATGGATCCGGGCTATCTCCAGCAGGCCGGTTTTCAGCGGGCGATCCGGGTAATCCAGAATACGGCCGTTTTCGATAAACAGCGTCAGGTGCCATTTGTCGTCGATGCCCTTCACCCAGCCGATACGGTCGCCACGGCCGGTGAATTCGTACGCGCGGGTCGGCTCAAACTTGATGCCGGCGCGGCGCTCAACTTCCGCCTTAAACACGTCCACGCCGACGCGCTCAAGGGTATATTTGGTTTTAGCGTTTTTACGGTCGGTACGGTTCCCCCAGTCTCGCTGGGTCGTCACCACCGCTTCCGCTACAGCCAGAGTATGCTCCAGCGGAATGTAGCCGAATTCGCTCGCCGTGCGGGCATAGGTATTTTTATTGCCGTGCTCAATGGACAGGCCGCCGCCGACCAGCAGGTTAAAACCAACCAGCTTGCCCTTTTCCGCAATCGCAATAAAGTTCATGTCATTGGCGTGCAGATCCACATCGTTCTGCGGCGGGATCACTACCGTGGTTTTAAACTTACGCGGCAGGTAGGTCGGCCCCAGAATTGGCTCTTCGTCCGTGGTGGCGACTTTTTCTTTATCCCACCAAATCTCGGCGTAGGCACGAGTGCGCGGCAGCAGGTGCTCGGAAAGCTTTTTCGCCCATTCGTAGGCTTCCTGGTGCAGCTCAGACTCCACCGGGTTGGAAGTACACAGCACGTTGCGATTCACATCATTGGCTGTCGCCAGCGCGTCCAGGCCAACCTCGTGCAGCATTTCATGCGCGGGCTTAACGTTCTTCTTCAGAATGCCGTGGAACTGGAACGTCTGGCGGTTAGTCAGGCGGATGCTGCCGTAGATAGTCTTATCTTCGGCAAATTTATCAATAGCCTGCCACTGTTGGGTGGTGATAATCCCGCCCGGCAGGCGGCAGCGGAGCATCATCGCGTGGCGCGGCTCCAGCCTCTGCTCCGCACGTTCGGCGCGAATATCGCGGTCATCCTGCTGATACATGCCGTGGAAGCGGATCAGCAGGAAGTTGTCGCCGTTGAAACCGCCGGTCAGACCATCCTGCAAATCTTCTTTAATGGTGCCGCGCAGGAAATCGCTATCGCGCTTCAGCCGTTCGGCGTCGACCAGTTTGCCTTCGACCACCAGAGGGCCAGGGTGTTTTTCGCTCATTAGTAGACATCTCGCTGATAACGGCGCTCAACGCGCAGCTCACTTAAAAATTCATCTGCCGCTTCGGTGTCCATGCCACCGTGGACGGCCACCACTTCCAGTAACGCCTGTTCAACGTCTTTCGCCATACGATTGGCGTCGCCGCAGACGTAAATGTGGGCACCTTCTTGAATCCAGCGCCACAGTTCCGCGCCTTTCTCGCGCAGTTTGTCTTGTACGTATATTTTATGCTGCTGGTCGCGGGACCAGGCTAAATCGATGTTCGTCAGCAGGCCGTCTTTGACGTAGCGCTGCCATTCCACCTGATACAGGAAATCTTCGGTAAAGTGCGGATTGCCAAAGAACAGCCAGTTCTTGCCGCCCGCACCGTCGTTATCACGCTGCTGAATAAAGGCGCGGAACGGGGCAATGCCGGTGCCTGGGCCAATCATGATGACCGGTGTTTCCGGGTTTGCCGGTAAGCGGAAGTTATCGTTGTGCTCAATGAACACGCGCACTTCACCCTCTTCTTCAAGGCGGTCAGCCAGGAAGCCGGAAGCCCCGCCGCTGCGGGCACGGCCTTCGATGTCATAGCGCACCGCGCCCACGGTAATATGGACTTCGGTTTCAGATTCCGCCTGCGAAGAGGCGATTGAGTAAAGGCGCGGCGTAAGCGGGCGCAGCAGGCCAACCAGCTGTTCCGCCGTCAGCTCTGCCGGGGCGTAGCGAGCCATATCTACAATCGGCGTCGTCTGCGCGTAGTGCTGTAATTTTGCTTTATCGCCCACCAGCTCCAGCAGCGCCGTGTTGCGGGTCAGCTGGGCGTAGTTTTCGACGATATTGCCGGTGTTCACCGTCAGCTCGAAGTGCCACTGCAGGGCTTCGCTCAGCGGCAGCGTTTTGCCGTCAACGGTGACGCTTTCATCGCCTTTCAGCCACAGCAAATCGGTCAGCTCTTTCACCAGCGCCGGATCGTTCTGGTACCAGACGCCAAGCGCATCGCCCGGCCGGTAGCGCAGGCCTGAGTCACCAAGATCGATTTCGATGTGGCGCACGTCTTTATCGGAGTCGCGGCCGGTAATCTTCTGGTTAACCGCGAGCGTGGCGGTTAACGGGGCTTCTTTGCTGTAAGGGCTGGTGAAAATTTCGTTGCTCACGCCAGTGGCGGTCGCGGTCGCCTGAGCCGGGGTTTCCGCCGGTACGCGAGACTTCAGTAGCTCGACAATTTTGCCACGCCATTCCTGGGCCGCAGGCTGGTACTCGACGTCAGTATCGACGCGATCCAGCAGGCGCTCACCGCCTAATTCCGCCAGCTTGCTGTCGAAGTCTTTGCCGGACTGGCAGAAGAATTCATAGGAGCTGTCGCCGAGGCCAAAGACCGCAAACGCGGTACCGTTAAGCTTTGGTGCCTTCTTCGAAAACAGGAATTTGTGCAGGGCCACGGCTTCTTCCGGCGGCTCCCCTTCCCCTTGCGTGGAACTGACGACAATCAGCAGCTTTTCCTGGGCAATTTGCTTGAATTTATAGTCGCCCGCGTTCACCAGGTTGACGTTCAGCTTCGCCGCCAGCAGGTCGTCACGCAGCTGCTCGCTCACGCGGCGCGCGTTGCCGGTCTGCGAAGCGGAAATCAGCGTGATAACCGGCACTTCTGCCGCGGGGGCCGGAGCCGCCTCGACAGCGCCAGGCTGCTGGTTAATCATTCCCCAGAAATAGCCGGACAGCCAGGCCAACTGAGTGGTCGAAAAATCAGTGGTCGCCGCCTGAAGGCGTGCCAGCTGGTCCGGCGTTAGCGGCAGCAAAGCGCTCGGTGGAACCTGAGAAGTCATACGTATTTAGCTTCCAGTAGCAAAGTGCAAAAAAAGGGCTTACAGACTGTAATGAGTCAAGGTTAACCAGCAGGTTATCAACAATTAAAGAAGGGATGGAAATAATAAATAACTAAAACGACTAATCGTTTTTTATGGTAAATCATAGTGTTAAAAGTGATTAGCTAACTAACTGATGAATAAAAGATTTTCAATCATTCACCGTTGCTTACAGCATCTAGCCGGCCTGCGGGCCGTTTAGTTAATGCGAAAAATAGTCCATTCCGCTATCATGCGGCGGTTTTTTGAATTCCAGAGAGTTGAATGATGTCCACCACCCTGTTTAAAGATTTTACCTTCGAAGCCGCCCACCGCCTGCCGCACGTGCCGGAAGGCCACAAATGCGGTCGCCTGCATGGCCACTCCTTTATGGTGCGCCTGGAAATTACCGGCGAGGTAGATCCCTATACCGGCTGGATCATGGACTTTTCCGAGCTGAAGGCGGCGTTTAAGCCGACTTACGATCGCCTCGATCACTATTATCTGAACGATATCCCTGGGCTTGAAAACCCAACCAGCGAAGTGCTGGCGAAATGGATTTGGGATCAGATGAAGCCCGTCGTTCCGCTTTTGAGCGCGGTGATGATCAAAGAAACCTGCACCGCCGGCTGCGTTTACCGCGGCGAATAAGAACGAAAAAAGTCCGGAAATTACGCCGGACTTTTCCCGTCTGCGCACCTCATCAAGCTAATTTTCTTCCCGCTTTGGTAAGCTACTCCGTCGCAACTAAAAGGTGCACGGGATGGCCACTACAGATTTCGATATTATCGTCGTAGGTGCAGGGATCGCAGGCTCCTGCTGCGCGGCAGAATGCGCGCGCGCCGGGCTAAATGTTCTGCTTGTTGAGCGGGCAAGCCAGCCCGGAGGCAAAAACCTGTCGGGCGGCAGGCTTTACACCGCCGTGTTTGACGATCTCTTTCCTGACTTTTCTCGTTCTGCCCCGCTTGAACGCTGTATTACCCATGAAAAACTCTCCGCTCTGACGCCGGACAGCGCCACTACGCTCAGCTTTCAACAGCCCACGGCTTCTTCATACAGCGTGCTTCGCGCACGTCTCGATCCGTGGCTGTTCCAGCAGGCTGAACAAGCCGGAGCCCAGTGCCTGGCGGCTACCCATGTAGATGGCCTGCATGTCGAAAACGGCGTGGTGAGCGGCGTAGTGATTGACGGAGAAGCGCTGAGCGCCAAAGCCGTGGTTGTCGCCGAAGGTGCCAACACCCTGCTGGCAGAGCAGCATAAGCTATTGAACAAGTTGCCCGAGCACGGCGTTGCGGTCGGCGTTAAGGAAGTGCTTGCGCTGCCGAAAGAAGATCTGGAGAACCGTTTTGCCCTCGAGGGTAACGAAGGCGCGGCCTGGCTGTTCACCGGCGGCGTCTGCGGCGAGCAGCCCGCAGGTGGTTTTCTCTATACCAATAACGATACGCTTTCTGTCGGCATCGTCTGCCCGCTCTCTTCACTCCGGGCTTGCTGCGCAGCGCTTCCTGACCTGCTGGAAAACTTCAAACAGCACCCAACGCTACGCCCGCTTCTTCGCCGCGCCGAGCTGGTGGAATACGGCGCACATCTCATTCCTGAATGCGGCCTGCACGGGCTCCCCGAACGCCTGGCCGGCCCCGGCTATTTGCTGGTGGGCGATAGCGCCCGTTTCTGTATCAATACCGGCTTCACCGTGCGCGGCATGGATTTGGCTGCGCTTTCGGCAAAAGCGGCGGCACAAACGCTAATTACGTCACTACAGCGGGATGAATGCGTCGATCTTAATCAGGTTTATCGCCAGCATCTGGAGCGCACTACGCTGTGGGGCGTGCTGGAGCGCTACCGCAAAATGCCCGATTTTTTACAAACGCCAGGGCTGTTTCAGGACTATCCGCACCTGCTGGCCGAGCTGCAGCGTGATATCTTTGATCCCCAAAGTTCACCGCCACCCCGCCTCGGCAGCCTGCTGTGGAAGCATGCCCGCAGGGCCGGTATTTCCCGGCTGGTTAAAGACATTTTTCACGGAGGACGCAGCCTGTGAACCTGCATGAGAAACTGGCAAAGAACGCCTGGCAACCCGCAGAGAAACCGCACATTGTTCCTGCAGACAGCCCCGACAGAGAAAGCCTTGCCCTGCTGGTACGCGCCTGCCCCGCAGGGTTATACCGCCAGAAGGAAGACGGCAGCCTGCAGATTGATAATACCGGCTGCCTGGAGTGCGGCACATGCCGCCTGCTTTGCGACGAACAAACCCTCAGCCGCTGGCGCTACCCGCCCGCCGGTTGCGGCATCCAATTACGCTTTGGTTAATGGAGTTCAAGCTGTGTCCCTGATGTCCCTACTCAAGCAACACCCGCTGATTGCAGCGGTAAAAGATAACCAGAGCCTGCAGCTGGCGCTGGAGTCCGACTGCCAGGTTATTTCCGTGTTGTACGGCAATATCTGCACGATTACCGGCATCGTGCAGCAGATTAAAAAAGCGAACAAATACGCGCTGGTGCACGTCGATTTACTGGAAGGCACGTCGAATAAAGAAATTGTGATTAACTTCCTGAAGCTGGTGACCCAGGCCGACGGCGTGATCAGCACCAAGGCACCGATGGTGAAAGCGGCCAGGGCGCAGGGGTTCTTTGCCATTCACCGGCTGTTTATCGTCGACTCTATCTCTTATCACAACATCGATAAGCAGATCGCGCAGTCAAACCCGGACTGCATTGAAATCCTGCCCGGCTGCATGCCGAAGGTGATGAAGTGGGTGACGGAGAAAATCGACCTGCCGGTGATAGCGGGCGGCCTGGTGTGTGACGCGGAGGATGCCAACAACGCCCTGAACGCCGGCGCGCTGGCCATCTCAACCACCAATACCGGCGTCTGGCAGCTGGCTAAATATCTTCCCTGACGCAGTTTTGCAGCTCGGCTAACACCGGCAGCAGGTCGTCCACAATCCCCACGTCGGCATGGCGAAAAATTGCCGCCTGTGGGTCGTTGTTAATAGCGACGATAAACCGGCTGTGGGCAATGCCGCTGATAAAGGCAGGTGCGCCGGAAATACCTGCGGCAATACAAACGTCGGCGGCAACCTGAGTACCGGACATCCCTAACAGCTTGTCCATGCTGCACCAGGCGTGCATCACCGCTTCCCGGCTCGCGCCGGTTTCCATCCCCAGCGCGCTGGCGCAGGCTTCAACCTGTTCCATCGCCTGCTGGCTGCCTACTCCTCGCCCGACCGCCAGCACAAGCCTGGCTTCAGCCAGCCCGGACGCACTTTCCTCAGCAATGGACGCACACTCAACCAGCCAGGCAGGCTTCTGTTCTGCTACGGGAATCTGCGAATATTCTATCTCTGGCTGCCAGCTCTCTGCGCCCGGCGAGGCCGCAACGCTCAGGCACCAGGGTTTATTTTGCAGCCGGAGAGTAGCCACCAGCGCGCCGCCGCAGGCATTTTTGCGCACCGTTTTTTGGGTAATATTTACCCCACTGACGGCACTCCAGGCTTCCCCCTTCAGGCGGCACGCCAGCCGGGTTGCCAGCTCCGCGCCCTGCCAGCCTGAAGGAAACAGCAAAACATTTGCAGGGGACTGAGCATAGTGCGCGCATAACGCATCCAGCAGCGGCTCGCTGTATTCAGTCTCCGGCAGCAGCCAGCCTTCAAGCTGGACTTTTTCAGTCTCGCTACACGAAATAAAATTCCCGAACTCGTTCAGCACGGCAGCTTTTCGGGATTCGGGCAGGATCAGGGCAATTTTCATGGCTGCATCCTTTTACGTAGCCAGTCGCGGTAAAGGCTACGGGCCTTCTCACCCGCATCGCTTCCCTGAATAATTAAGCCGCCGCGCTGTCGCTGAGGGTTATCCAGTTCGACCAGCGCAGGCATGGCTACCTCGGCACCCAACGTTTCCACAGGCAAAACCTCAACGTCCGAGGCCTTTACCGCCAGTTTTTGCCGCAGGCCCGGCGTTCTCAGGCAATATTCTCCCCGGCTTTCAATTATCAATACCGCAGGCAGCCGCACGGTAAGGCGGCGTTTTCCGGTAGCACATCGCTGTTTCAGCTCAACCTGCTGCAGCTCAGGGTTCACCGTAAAATCATAGACCTGACTGAAGCACAGCCAGCCTAGCTTTTCGGCAAGGTAGAAGCCCGTCTGGCCGCTGTTGCCTTCGGCGCTACGCGACCCAAGTACCACCAGCGATTGAGGGTTTTGCTGCTGCCAGGCCGCCAATAAGGCGGCAACCGATGCCGGTACAAAAGTCAGCTCGCCCGCCAGCCTCAACCGTACCACCCGCTGGAACCCCAGCGCCTTAAACTGGCGCAGAAAGCTATCCGCACGCTCGCTGCCTATGCTTAGCGCGGTAAGTTTCAGGCCTTCTTCCTGTCGCAGCAGCATCTCGGCGGCAGCCTGCTCATCTTCGCCCAGGCAAGGACGAGTGACAGAGGTGTCCAGCCCTTGATGTTTCGCGGCCAGCCAGTCTTTTTCCGCCAGCATGGCGAGGTCTGGTTCGGCCTTAAAGGCTAACAGAATGTTCATGGTTCACTCCCGGCGCCTGTTCCTTATTCCCGGAGGCGGCAACGAGGCTCATGTTTCGCGTTTCCGGTGCCCAAAAGACCGAAACCAGCAGCCCCAGCATCAGAACCGCACTCAGCAGCAGCATGGTGTTCTGCACGCCGAAGGAGACCAGCGCCACCGGCAGCAGGCCGGTGCTGATGGCCGAGCCGAAACGGCTCATTGACGTCGCAAAACCGACGCCCAGCGAGCGGATATCGGTCGGGAAACTCTCAGCGGGCAATACGCCCACCAGATTGCTGACAGCTGAAATCGTCAGAGTAAAAATAAAGAACAGCAGCAGGATGATAGTGCCGTGTTGTTCCGGCACCAGCGCCAGCGTGGTGAGGCTTAAGAACAGCACCAGAAAGCCGCCGATCAAAAAGCCGCGACGAGAACAGCGGTGGGTCAGCACAAGGCCCACAATCGCCCCTACCACCAGCACCATATTCAGCAGCAGGCTGGCGGTCAGACCATCCTGCATACCCAGCAGCCCGGTAATGGACGGCAGCCAGGTGTAAATCGCAAACCACGGAATAACCAGGCACACAAAGAACAGGCTATTAAACGCGGTGCGCCGCCAGTATTGCCCGGAAAACAACGTGCGGAGATGGCGGGAGGTCGGCACCGCAATTTCATCGCTGATAACAACATGTTCGCCGAAGCAGCGACGCACAATCTGGTGGGCCTCGGACACTCGCCCCTGGCGCATCAGCCAGCGGGGTGACTCCGGAGTACCCCAGCGTAAGAACGTGATTAACAGCGCGGGAAACGCTGCGGAAGCCAGCAGCCAGCGCCAGGCATCCGACCCGCTGTCCACCATTAAATGGCCAATCAGGCTTGCCAGCACATAGCCCAGCGTCCAGACCACACTAAACGCGCCTAACAGCACGCCGCGATGTTTGCGTGGGGCAAATTCGGCCAGCATGGTATGGCCTACGGAATAATCGCCGCCAAGCCCGATGCCGATCAGCACCCGTAGCAGGATCAGCTGTTCCACGTTGCTCACGAAAAACTGTAAAAAAGAGGCCAGCGTGATGAGCACAAAGCTGAAGTTAAAGATTTTCTGCCGGCCAATATGATCGGAGATCCAGCCCAGCACCAGGCTGCCAAGAAACAGCCCAAACAGCGCCGAACCGCCTACCAACCCTTCCTGTAGCGGCGTCAGGCCCATTTGCGGCGTAATCATCACCAGCGCAAAGCCAATCACGCCCAGCACATAGCCGTCCGTCAGGTGGGCGCCGAAAGTCAGCCCGGCGATGCGTAAATGAAAGCGATTAAGCGGCAGGTCATCCATACGAACCGGTTCGGCGTGCATACTGATTCCTTTGTCGATCCGTAAGTAGAAAAGTCGGCTCCTGAGAGCCGACCTGTACGGTTACTTTTCCATCGGCCAAATCGTGCCGGTATTCATGATGCCGTTCGGATCGTACCGATCTTTCAGGCCCTGCATGATTGGCCATGCGCTGCCGTGCTCCAGCTTTGACCAGTGCACGCGGTGTTTACCGATACCGTGGTGGTGCACCATCGAGCCGCCGAGGCGAATCGTCTCTTCAACGATGATTTTATTCAGCGGGTTGTGGTACTTGTCGATTTCCTCTTCCGGTTTGCAGTCCACCACGTTGTAGTCATAGACGAAGTACATGTTGGTGCCGTTGATGTAACTGTGGGAGGAGTGACCGCCAAGCATAGTGATGTCGCCTGCATGAGGAAATTCGTTGCGAATGCGCTCGATCACATTGTGGTAAATCTCATTAATGCAGCTCCAGCTTCCGGAGACTTCAGTGGTAAAGCCCATATTGCCGGTTTTCATAATCTGAACGCGTTCGGCGGCGACTTTATCTGGCCCCCAGTTCAGGTTATTAAACCAGGTTTCGATAAGCTTGCTGTCCACTTTTTTGCATTCCGGGTAGCGGGACACAACCTCTTCAATCCCTGCTCCGGTCGCCTCAGCCAGCCGTTTAGAACCCTCCGCCATAAAGATCAGCACGCATTTACCGTCGGCAAAATGGGTAAAGTGCTGGGTGCCATCTTCGGCGTCATACAGGCGGGCAATCGATGGACGGTAACCCTCAACCATCACTTCACGCAGGATGTTGAAGCCGATTTTCATGTTGTCGAGGATGTAGCCGTAGAACAGGTTGTTTTCCGGCGTGTATTTGAAGATTTTCACCGTCACTTCGGTGATGTAGCAGAGCGCCCCTTCGTTACCGATAATCACATGGCGGATATCCGGGCCAGCGGCGCGGCGCGGTACATTTTTGATGCGCGTGATGCTGCCGTCAGGGAAGACGGCTTCCAGGCCAACCACCATGTCTTCAATTGCGCCATAAAGCGTTGAGAACTGGCCGATGCTGCGGGTTGCGACGAGGCCCCCCATTTGCGCCAGCGGCTTGGATTGCGGAGAGTGGCCGGTGGTATAACCCTTTGCGCGCAGCGCATCTTCCAGTACCTCCAGCGGAACGCCGCACTGGGCGGTCGCCTGCATGTTTTCAATATCGATATCGATAATTTTGTTCAGCCCGGAACCGTCCAGCACCACGGAGTTTTTCACCACGGTTTCCAGACCGCCTTCCGTTGCCGACGCACCGGTGCGCGGGATACAGGTGATGCGGTTGCTGTGCAGAAACGCCAGCACGCTGGAGACTTGCTCAGCGCTCTGCAGTTTCACTACCGCGGCCGGCAGCGGCTGAGTGTACACGCCATGAATATCCGCATATTTTCTGAACCGGTCGATACTGTTTTTCTGCAATACTTTCTCATCGGTAATAACCTGCTGTGGGCCAACGATTTCTTTTAATTGATCCACAATTGCTTCGCGAGATAAAGACATGACAACTCCTTCCTGACCAATAAGGGAATACGGATAAAAATAAGAGAAAGCAGGAACCACCCTGCGAGAATTACCTGACTAAATAACCGCCATCGACCACTAATAAATGGCCATTCACATAATCCGAAACGCGGCTGGATAAATAAACCATTGCCCCCATGAGATCCTGAGTTTCACCCCAGCGGTTGGCTGGAATATGGTCAAGCACGCGCTTATTGGTTTCGGGGTTTTTACGGGTTTCAGTAGTAATATCGGTGGCATAATAACCCGGCGCGATACCGTTCACTTGAATATTATATTGACCTAATTCATCACAATAGGCTTTCGTTAAGCCAGCCAGTGCGTGTTTTGTCGCGGAATAAGCCGGAGACCACTGGCCGCCAAGATAAGAAAATAATGAACAGATATTAATGATTTTCCCGTGCTTTTGAGGAATCATCACTTTTGCCGCTTCGTGGCTTAATTCAAAGGCGGCGGTCAGGTTGATATTGATCATCGGATCCCAGTCGGCGCGGCCAAAGTCCAGCACCTTGTTGAGCTTACAAATCCCGGCATTATTGACCAGGATATCGACCGAGCCGAAAGTTTCAAGGCACTGGGCAATGACCTGTGCAGGTGCGCCTTTTTCGGTAATATCAACGGTCATAAACGCCACTTTTACGCCTTGTTGTTCAATAAGTTGACGCGTTTCGCCTTTCTCTTCCACCACCGTGGGAATGAACACATTCGCCCCGGCTTTCGCCAGCGCCATAGCAAACGCCTGCCCCAGCCCGCTGTTGCCGCCGGTGACGATAGCCGTCTTCCCTTTTAGCGAGAAGAAGTCCAGTGAGAATTCGTTGAGTGCGCTGAGCGACATGATGAACTCCTTAAATTTTTTAAACGCAAAAAAAATGAGAAAAGCAAGCTCCCCCCGAAAGGGAAGTTACTTTTCTCATCGTCTCTAGTAACTGGCTAAAATAAGTATCACAGCGGCTGGTCATGTTATGTGATCAATATCACAACTCAATAATGAAAAGGCTTTAACGCTATATCATTCACCATGAAAACCAATAGCGTGATATTTCTCACACTAAAAAACCGCTTCCCATGATAATAATCTCCGCAATTACTAGAGCCCATGAGAAAAGTAATCAGCCCCCACAGGGGATTGGTTGCTTTTCTCTTTTTTTTGTCTTTAACAATCTTACTCACTGAGAGCACACCATGCGTGATTCAAATTTTCGTCGCTGGCTAACGCTGGCAATAATAAGTATCAGTGGTGGCGTAAGTTTTGACCTTGCTTATTTAAGGTATATTTACCAAATCCCAATGGCAAAATTCATGGGATTTAGCAATACCGAAATAGGCTTAATTATGAGTACGTTCGGAATAACCGCAATTATCCTTTATGCACCCAGCGGGATCATTGCCGATAAATTTTCTCACCGCTTAATGATGACGCTGGCCATGATTGCCACCGGCCTTCTGGGTATCGTCATGGCTTTCTACCCGCCGCTATGGGTCATGATAGTCATCCAGATCGCCTTCGCCGTCACCACGATTCTGATGCTGTGGTCGGTTTCAATTAAAGCCGCTTCCCTGCTGGGCGATCACAGCGAGCAGGGGAAAATCATGGGCTGGATGGAAGGCCTGCGGGGCGTTGGGGTGATGGCGCTGGCGGTCTTTACTATGTGGGTGTTCTCGCGTTTCGCCCCGGAAGATGCTAACAGCCTTAAAGCCGTCATTCTGATTTACAGCGGCGTTTATATCGCGCTCGGCGTGCTGTGCTGGTTCTTCGTCAGCGACGGGTATACCGGCCGCACAGAAGGTACTCAGGAGGCAAAAAAACCGGCCTTCCAGCTTAAAGATATTCTTTCCGTTTTACGCATCAGCACCACCTGGTATTGCAGCATGGTTATCTTCGGGGTCTACACTATCTATGCGATTCTGAGCTACTCAACTAACTACCTGACGGAGATGTACGGCATGTCGCTGGTGGCCGCCAGCTATATGGGCATCGTGATAAATAAAATCTTCCGCGCCATTTGCGGCCCGCTGGGCGGCATCATTACCACCTACAGCCGAATCAAGTCGCCGACTCGCGTTGTGCAGCTGCTCTCTATTGTCGGAGCCGTGGCGCTGGTTGCGCTACTGGCGACAAACTCAAACCCTCAGTCCGTCGCCATGGGTATTAGCCTGATTCTGCTGCTGGGTTTCACCTGCTACGCCTCGCGCGGGCTGTACTGGGCCTGCCCCGGCGAAGCCAGAACGCCGCCCTACATTATGGGCACAACCGTGGGTATCTGTTCGGTCATAGGCTTCCTGCCGGACGTGTTCGTTTACCCGATGGTCGGCTACTGGCAGGACACCCTTCCGGCTGAGGAAGCCTACCGCAACATGTGGCTGATGGGATTCGCCGCGCTGTGCATGGTCATCGTGTTTGCCTTTTTGCTGATTCGCAAAATTCACGCAGCCGACGTGGCACAGGAAAAATTGGCATCGCTGGCCGCAACGGGCGAGTGATGAGGGAAAATTGAAGGAGAAAGGCAATGTCGAAGAAATACATCATTGGGATTGATGGTGGCAGCCAGAGTACAAAAGTCGTTATGTACGATCTGGCAGGCAATATCGTCTGCGAAGGCAAGGGGCAGCTCCAGCCGATGCACACGCCGGACGCAGATACCGCCGAACACCCCGACGACGATCTGTGGGACTCGCTGTGCCGCGCCGGTCAGGATTTGATGAGCAATTTCACGGGAAACAAGAACGCCATCGTCGGGATTGGTCTTGGTTCTATCCGCTGCTGCCGCGCGTTGTTAAAAGCCGATGGCACCCCCGCTGAGCCGCTGATCAGCTGGCAGGATGCTCGCGTCACCCGTCCCTACGAGCACACCAACCCTGATGTCGCCTGGGTCACATCATTCTCGGGGTATCTTTCCCACCGCTTAACCGGCGAGTTTAAAGACAATATCGCCAACTATTTTGGCCAGTGGCCTGTGGATTACAAAACGTGGTCGTGGAGCGACGATGACGACGTGCTGAAGAAATTTAATATTCCGCGCACCATGCTGTTTGATGTTCAGATGCCGGGCACGGTCATCGGTCAACTCACGCAGAAAGCCGCTCAGGCAACGGGGTTCCCGGCTGGGTTACCGGTCGTTTGTACCACCAGCGATAAACCGGTGGAGGCGCTGGGTGCCGGGCTGCTGGATGACGAGACAGCGGTGATTTCCCTCGGCACCTATATCGCGCTGATGATGAACGGCAAAGCGCTGCCAAAAGCGCCGACGGCCTACTGGCCAATTATGTCGTCCATTCCGGAAACGCTGCTGTATGAAGGTTACGGCATTCGTAAGGGGATGTGGACGGTGAGCTGGCTGCGGGACATGCTGGGCGAGTCGCTGATTCAGGACGCGAAAGCGCAAAACCTCTCGCCGGAAGGGCTGCTGAATAAGAAAGCTGCTCTGGTGCCGCCGGGCTGTAATGGCCTGATGACCGTTCTGGACTGGCTGACCAACCCCTGGGAACCGTTCAAACGTGGGATCATGATTGGCTTTGATTCCAGCATGGACTACGCGTGGATTTACCGCTCAATCCTTGAAAGCATCGCGCTGACGCTGAAAAACAATTACGACAATATGTGCAATGAGATGGACCACTTTGCCAAACACGTGATCATCACCGGCGGCGGCTCCAACAGCGACCTGTTTATGCAAATCTTTGCCGACGTATTCAACCTGCCGGTCAGGCGTAACGCCATCAACGGCTGCGCCAGCCTGGGGGCAGCCATCAATACCGCCGTTGGGCTAGGGTTGTACCCGAGCTACGAAGCGGCTGTTGGAAGCATGGTGCGGGTCAAAGACGTGTTTATGCCCGTTGAAAGCAACGCTAAGCGCTATGAGGCATTAAACAAGGGGATCTTCAGGGAGTTAACGCAGCATACTGATGTCATTTTAAAGAAATCGTATCAGGTACTGCACGGCGATTTGGATAACACAGACTCCATTCAAAGTTGGTCCAACGCTTAACAACCCGCTGAACGCCGGGTGCCCTTTCGGCCCCGGCTTAACGCATCAGGCAATATTCAGATACTTGTGCGTCTGCATCGACAGGCGCCAGTTACGCGCCATACAGGTTTCAATACACAGGCGCGTCGCATCGTCTTTTTGGCTGATAGGCTGCAAGGCGATAATACGGCTCTTCTCATCGGCCAGCGTGGCAAGCAGTTCATCCAGCGCTTCAATGTCGCGCATACGCCCTACCGGGTGCTTAATTTCATCCGCACGCTCCAGCGCCTGGGACAGAATGTCGTAACCGCCGCGCATGTTCACCTTCGGGGAAACCGTCACCCAGGTATTCGCGGTACAGCGCACTTCATGGGTGCCACTGGTTTCAATCTGGCAGCTAAAACCGTTTTTCTCCAGCTGCTCGGTAAGCGGCGTGAGATCGTGTACGCACGGCTCACCGCCGGTTATCACCACATGGCGCGCGGTATAGCCCTGACGCCCAATAACCGCCAGGAGATCTTCAGCGCTTGCCGCCCCCCATTTATCGCTTTCTTTGGTTTTTGCCAGGATGCTGAACAGCGACACTTCACGATCGGCGAGCTTATCCCAGGTATGTTTAGTATCGCACCAGGCACAGCCTACCGGGCAACCTTGCAGGCGAATAAAAATGGCCGGCACGCCGGTAAAATAGCCTTCCCCTTGCAGGGTCTGGAACATCTCGTTAATCGGGTACTGCATAATCATCTCGGTCATAGTCACAAAAAGTAATTATCGCAGAACTACCGACTGAGATCATGCTAAAGCGGCTGCGGGACTCAGCAGATGCAGGGAGGGAACCGAATGGTCTACTGGAAGGCCGGGCTTTTCCCGGCCAGAATAATTACTTTTTACGTTTAAAATCAATCACCATACGGCCTTTGATCTTGCCGCTTTCCATTTCATGGAAAATGGTATTGATGTCCTCCAGCGGACGCAGCGTTACCTTCGGCGTCACTTTCCCTTCGGCGGCAAACTGGAATGCTTCGGTGAGATCCTGACGAGTCCCCACCAGCGAGCCCACGACTTCAATACCGTCCAGTACCAGGCGAGGGATATTCAGGCTCATGGATTCCGGCGGCAGACCAACGGCAACAATACGTGCACCCGCGCGTACCGCATCAACGGCAGAGTTAAAGGCTGCTTTGGCTACCGCAGTCACGACCGCAGCATGAGCGCCACCGGTTTTTTCCTGAATGATTTTTGCCGCGTCTTCATTGCGGGAGTTGATCACCAGATCGGCACCGCTCTCTTTGGCAAATTCAAGCTGGGCGTCGTTGACATCAACCGCAATGACTTTGGCGTTAAAGACATTTTTGGCGTACTGCAGCGCGAGGTTGCCGAGGCCGCCTAAACCATAGATAGCAATCCACTGGCCCGGTTTGATATGGGAAACTTTCACCGCTTTGTAGGTCGTTACGCCGGCACAGGTAATGCTGCTGGCTTCCGCGGAAGCCAGGCCATCCGGCACTTTTACCGCATAGTCAGCCACCACAATGCACTCTTCCGCCATCCCGCCATCTACGGTGTAACCCGCGTTGGTCACGCTACGGCACAGGGTTTCGTTACCGGAGTTACAGTATTCGCAATGCCCGCAGCCGCGGAAGAACCAGGCCACGCTTGCACGGTCACCGACCTTCAGAGAGCTGACGCCGGGGCCGATTGCCTTGACGATGCCGATACCTTCATGCCCCAAAGTGGTGCCTGTAACATCACCAAAGTCGCCATTCTTTACGTGTAAATCGGTGTGACAAACACCACAACACTCCATCGTTAATAGCGCCTCTCCGTATTCAAGACCGCGCATAGCTTTATCGATGATTTCAACTGAATGATCCTTGCTAACAACAGCTGCTTTCATGGTTGCCTCCTGGCTTTGATTAAAGACCCTTCCAGACTGAACCGTAGGAAAATCAAGTGCAACCCTTAAAAACCAGTTCTGAGTGATACCGAGAGAAAGTGCTATTTTTTAGCAATAAAAAAACCCGCCGAAGCGGGTTTTTCAACGTCTAAAGCAGCAGTAAGAAATTACTGGCCTTTAACTTCTTTCAGACCGTTGAACGGTGCTGGGGTGCCCTGTGCAGCCAGCGCTTCTTCGATACGAATCAGCTGGTTGTACTTAGCAACACGGTCAGAACGGCTCATAGAACCCGTTTTGATCTGACCTGCAGCGGTACCCACAGCCAGGTCAGCGATGGTAGCATCTTCGGTTTCGCCTGAACGGTGAGAGATAACCGCAGTGTAGCCAGCGTCTTTCGCCATTTTGATCGCAGCCAGCGTTTCGGTCAGAGAACCGATCTGGTTGAATTTGATCAGGATGGAGTTAACGATGCCTTTCTCGATGCCTTCTTTCAGGATCTTGGTGTTGGTTACGAACAGATCGTCACCAACCAGCTGGATTTTGTCACCCAGGACTTTGGTCTGGTATGCGAAACCAGCCCAGTCAGATTCGTCCAGACCGTCTTCGATAGAAACGATTGGGTAATCTTTGGTCAGGTTTTCCAGGAAGTGAGTGAACTCTTCAGAGGTGAACGCTTTGTTGCCTTCGCCAGCCAGAACGTATTTACCGTCTTTGTAGAACTCAGACGCTGCACAGTCCATAGCCAGAGTAACGTCTTTACCCAGCTCGTAACCTGCTGCTTTAACCGCTTCAGCAATAACAGCCAGCGCTTCTGCGTTAGAACCCAGGTTAGGCGCGTAGCCGCCTTCATCACCAACAGCGGTGTTCATGCCTTTGGATTTCAGCACTTTTGCCAGGTTGTGGAACACTTCAGAACCGATACGTACCGCTTCTTTCAGGGTTTTCGCGCCAACAGGCTGAATCATGAATTCCTGAATATCAACGTTGTTATCAGCGTGCTCGCCACCGTTGATGATGTTCATCATTGGCAGAGGCATAGAGTATTTGCCTGGGGTGCCGTTCAGTTCAGCGATGTGAGCGTAAAGCGGCAGGCCTTTAGAGGCAGCAGCAGCCTTAGCAGCAGCCAGAGAAACAGCCAGGATGGCGTTAGCGCCAAACTTGGATTTGTTCTCGGTGCCATCCAGGTCGATCATGATCTTATCGATGTTAGCCTGGTCTTTAGCATCTTTGCCAAGCACAGCTTCAGCGATCGGGCCGTTAACTGCAGCAACAGCTTTCAGTACGCCTTTACCCATGAAACGAGATTTGTCGCCATCGCGCAGTTCCAGAGCTTCACGGGAACCGGTAGAAGCACCTGATGGAGCCGCAGCCAGACCAACGAAACCGCCTTCCAGGTGAACTTCGGCTTCAACAGTCGGGTTACCGCGGGAGTCGATGATTTCACGACCGATCACTTTCACAATTTTGGACATATAGGTTTTCCTCAAGTCACAACGTTAAACTAAAACTCCAGACAAACAACGCGCGAGGATGTCGCGCGTTGCCGTTCTAACTCTGCTTACTTCGCCTGGCGTTTCTGGTACTCACCGGCGGCTTTCACGAAGCCTGCAAACAGTGGGTGCCCGTCACGCGGAGTCGAAGTGAATTCCGGGTGGAACTGGCAGGCAACAAACCACGGATGATTTGGCACCTCAATGATTTCCACCAGTTGGTCATCACCGGAACGACCTGCAACACGTAAACCAGCTGCTTCAATCGGTTTCAACAACATGTTGTTGACTTCATAGCGATGGCGATGGCGTTCAACGATAGTCGGCTCACCGTACATCTGGCGAACCAGACTGCCGTCGGTCAGCTGGCACTGCTGCCCGCCGAGGCGCATGGTGCCGCCCAGATCGCTCTTCTCGGTACGCACTTCAACGTTGCCTTCTTCATCGCGCCACTCGGTGATCAATGCCACCACAGGGTACTTACAGTCTGGCACAAATTCAGTGGAGTTGGCGTTATCCATGCCCGCCACGTTACGGGCGAACTCGATAAGGGCAACCTGCATACCCAGGCAAATACCGAGATATGGGATGTTGTTTTCACGGGCATAGCGCGCGGTGGCAATTTTGCCCTCAACGCCGCGGTAGCCGAAACCGCCAGGGATAAGGATAGCATCCAGACCTTTCAGCAGCTCAACGCCACGGGTTTCAACATCCTGTGAATCAATCAGCTTGATGTTCACGGTCAGACGGTTTTTCAGCCCACCGTGTTTCAACGCTTCAATCACCGATTTATAGGCATCCGGCAGTTCAATGTACTTGCCGACCATACCGATGGTGATTTCGCCCGTTGGGTTGGCTTCTTCGTAGATAACCTGTTCCCATTCTGCCAGATTGGCTTCAGGCGCGTTCAAGCTGAATCGTTTACAAATATAATCGTCCAGCCCCTGTGATTTCAACAGGCCTGGAATTTTATAGATAGAATCGACGTCTTTTAGAGAGATTACCGCTTTCTCCGGGACGTTACAGAACAATGCAATTTTCGCGCGTTCATTGGCCGGTACAACACGGTCAGAACGGCAAATCAGCACGTCTGGCTGGATACCGATGGAGAGCAGTTCTTTTACGGAGTGCTGAGTCGGCTTGGTTTTCACTTCACCGGCTGCGGCCATGTATGGCACCAGCGTCAGATGCATGTAAAGCGTGTGCTCACGGCCCACTTCTACTGCCATCTGGCGAATCGCTTCAAGGAACGGCAGGGATTCGATGTCACCGACGGTGCCGCCGATTTCAACCAGCACCACGTCGTGGCCTTCGCCGCCTTCCAGAATACGTTCTTTAATGGCGTTGGTGATGTGCGGAATAACCTGCACGGTCGCGCCAAGATAGTCACCACGGCGCTCTTTACGCAGAACGTCAGAGTAGATACGGCCGGTGGTGAAGTTGTTACGGCGGCTCATCTTGTTACGGATAAAACGCTCGTAGTGACCCAAATCCAGATCGGTTTCAGCGCCGTCTTCGGTAACGAACACTTCCCCATGTTGAATAGGGCTCATGGTACCCGGATCGACGTTGATGTACGGATCGAGTTTCATGATGGATACGTTGAGGCCACGGGCTTCAAGAATAGCTGCGAGGGAGGCTGCGGCAATGCCTTTACCCAGAGAGGAAACGACCCCGCCGGTCACAAAAATATAGTTCGTTGTCATGCTGAACCTGAGAAGTTAGGTTTAAAGACGATGGAATAACCAGGACGGGAAAGCAGTATACCCGAACAGCATGAGTGCCACAAACATTCATTCTATCCTGCGGATTTTCTCCTGGCCCCACAGTCAGGCTAAGAAAATAGCCCTTCCGTGATAAATGTTTTTGACGCAAATCAATCGCTTGTTAAATAGAAAGTGCCAGAAAGTGCAGCTGGTCTCAAAAACGCTTTAGATATCAGTTTCCTGGCGTTTAACTTCCTGCCAAGCATTTTCCATGATCTCCAGCCCGGCCTGCTCCATAGTCAATCCCTGGGCGGCAACAATGGCTTCGACTTTCCGAAAACGCACTTCAAATTTCCGGTTCGCTTTCTGTAAAGCGACCTCGGCTTTGGTCCCCAGATGGCGAGCCAGATTGACGGTAGCGAACAATAAATCGCCCACCTCTTCTTCCAGTTTGGCTTCATCCACAACGGCCTGTTTTGCTTCAAACATCACTTCGTCGATCTCTTCGTGAACTTTATCCAGCACCGGGCCGAGCGTCGTCCAGTCGAAGCCGACGTTCGAACAACGTTTTTGGATCTTTTGTGCACGCATCAACGCGGGCAGTGCCTCGGGAATATCATCCAGCGCTGAGTGCTGAGCCTTCTGCGCACGCTCTTCAATTTTGATCTGCTCCCACTTCGCCAGCACCTCACCGCTGGTCGCGGCCTCACCGTCGGCGAAAATATGGGGATGGCGGCGCTCAAGCTTGTCGCTAATCGCCCGGCAGATATCCTCAAAGTTAAAGCGCCCTTCTTCCTGCCCCATTTGTGCGTAAAACACCACCTGAAACAACAGATCGCCAAGCTCGCCGCGAAGATCGTCAAAATCTTCGCGATTAATGGCATCCAGCACTTCGTAAGTTTCTTCGAGGGTGTGAGGTGCGATACTGGCGAACGTCTGTTCACGATCCCACGGGCAGCCGTTTTCCGGATCGCGCAGGCGTTGCATGATGCCAAGCAGGCGGTCTATTTGAGTCATTGTAATTCCTTGTTTTTTTACCCTCATCCAGTCCCTCTTCCCAAAAGGAGAGGGACTGGATCGAGTTGAATTATTCTCGTCGAGATGAGGAGCAATGATTTAGCCGTGCAGGCGACGAGCATCAATGATATCCGGCACCTGATTCAGCTTGCCCAGCACCCGGCCAAGCACCTGCAGGTTATAGATCTCAATGTTCATATCGATGGTTGCCAGCTGCTGCTTCGTGTCGCTACGGCTGGCAACGCCGAGCACGTTGACCTTCTCGTTCGCCAGAATGGTTGTGATGTCACGAAGCAGGCCGCTGCGGTCGTTCGCCGTCACGCGTACCACCAGCGAATAACCGCTGGAATAACTTTCGCCCCACACGGCATCCACAATACGTTCCGGCGCATGGGATTGCAGCTCGGCCAGCTGGTCACAGTCCGCTCGGTGAATCGAAATCCCACGTCCCTGCGTGATGAAGCCAACAATTTCATCCCCCGGGATCGGCTGGCAGCAGCGGGCAATGTGGTGCATAAGATTACCCACGCCCTCTACCACAACGCGCCCGTTGTCTTTGCTGCGCGACTGCGGAGCATAAGTTTTCTGCGTCAGCTGGCGCAGCGCGGCGGCATCCTGCTCTTCGGCGCTCGGCTTGTTAAACTGCGCCTGCAGGTAGTTGCTCATTTGGTTAAGACGAATATCACCGCCGCCGATGGCGGCCAGCAGCTCTTCAATTTCGTTGAAGTTGTAGCGCGGCAGCAGGGTCTTCTCCGCCTCTTTCAGGCTAATACCAAGATGTTCAATTTCATCATCAAGGATTTGGCGACCGGCAAGAATATTCTTGTCCCGATCCTGCTTGCGGAACCAGTTATGGATTTTCGCACGCCCGCGGCTGGTGGTGATGTAACCCAGGTTTGGATTCAGCCAGTCGCGGCTCGGGTTTGGCTGTTTCTGGGTAATGACTTCAATCTGATCGCCCATCTGCAGCTGGTAGGTGAACGGCACGATGCGCCCGCCTATCTTGGCTCCAATGCAGCGGTGCCCGACATCGCTATGAATGTGGTAGGCAAAGTCCAGCGGCGTCGAACCTGCGGGCAGATCCACCACGTCACCTTTAGGCGTAAACACATACACGCGATCGTCAAAGACCTGGCTGCGGACTTCGTCGAGCATTTCGCCGGAATCGGACATCTCCTCCTGCCAGGCGATAAGCTTGCGCAGCCAGGCAATGCGGTCTTCATGGCCTGAACTGCCGCTACGTGCATTGCCTTCTTTGTACTTCCAGTGCGCGGCCACGCCCAGCTCGGACTCTTCGTGCATCTGTTTGGTACGGATTTGTATCTCTATGGTTTTGCCGTTCGGACCAAGTACCACGGTGTGAATGGACTGGTAGCCGTTCGGTTTAGGGTTTGCGACATAGTCGTCAAACTCATCCGGCAAATGGCGGAAGTGAGTATGCACTATCCCCAACGCCGCATAGCAATCCTGCAGGCGCTCAGCAACAATACGCACCGCGCGGACGTCAAACAGCTCATCAAACGCGAGGTGTTTTTTCTGCATTTTGCGCCAGATGCTGTAGATGTGTTTTGGTCGGCCATAGACTTCAGCCTTTACGCCCTCTTCTTTCATCGAAGAACGTAATGTGCCGACAAAATCGTCAATGTACTGCTCGCGATCGATACGGCGCTCGTGCAGCAGCTTCGCTATACGCTTGTATTCCTCCGGGTGCAGGTAGCGGAAGCAGTAATCTTCCAGCTCCCACTTGAGCTGACCGATGCCAAGGCGATTCGCCAGCGGTGCATAGATATTGGTACATTCTTTCGCCGCCAGCACGCGCTCATCTTCCGGCGCGTCTTTCACTTCGCGCAGATGAGCGATACGTTCCGCAAGCTTGATGACCACGCAGCGGAAGTCGTCCACCATCGCCAGCAGCATCCGGCGAACGTTATCCACCTGGTCAGAAGAAACAGAGTCGTTATGGGTCGCTTTCAGGTGGCGAATCGCGTCCATGTCGCGCACGCCGTGAATCAGGGTCACCACCTGTTTGCCGACGCTTTCCAGCATCACCTCTTCACTGACGACGCCCGCATCGGCCAGTGGGAACAACAACGCCGCACGCAGCGTGTCATTATCCATACTCAGCATCGAGAGGATTTCCACCATTTCAACGCCGCGCCACAGCAGTAGCTCAGCGTCAGGGTGGCCTTTAGTCTGGCGTTCACAATACGCCCAGGTTTCGGCTAAGCGTTCACATGACTGCTGGTTGGAAATCCCGAGACTTGCAATCCATTTTTCGGGCGCAAATTCGCCAGCTTTGTTGAGATGTGCACTTCTTACCGCAACCATTATCCTCTCCTGTCGGGCTAAAAGTCAGGCAAATGAACCTGATTAGCCGCTTCAATTACGCTCAAAAAGCGCCATAGATTCCAGATGCCCGGTGTGGGGAAACATATCGAGCATTGCCAGTCGCTTAATTTGGTACCCGGCGGCCAGTAACGCTTCGCTGTCACGCGCAAGCGTAGTGGGGTTGCAGGACACGTACACCACGCGACCCGGAGCCAGCGTGATGACATGCTGCATAACGCCCGCCGCCCCGGCACGCGCCGGGTCGAGCAATATTTTAGTAAACCCTTGTTGCGCCCACGGTTGAAGCGTCACATCATCTTCCAGATTTTCATGGAAGAATGTCACGTTTTTCAGCGCATTACGCTGGGCATTATATTCACCTTTCGCCACCAGCGCAGCAACGCCTTCCACGCCAACTACCGCAGCGGCTCGTTTTGCCAACGGCAGGGTAAAATTTCCCATTCCACAGAACAAATCCAGTACCCGGTCTTCTGGCTGCACGTCCAGCCACTCAATCGCCCGGGCCACCATCTGCTGATTAACATCGTCGTTAACCTGGATGAAATCACGTGGGCTAAAGGTTAAGCGTAGCCCGTCTGAGTGATACCAGGGCTGTTCGTTCGAAAGCGAGACCAGGTTGTCGCTGTCCGGCGCCAGGAACACCGCCACCTTAGAGGAATGCGAAAACTGTTCCAGTTTTTGCCGGTCACCCGCGCTGAGCGGCGCCAAATGGCGCAGCACCATAAGAGGCCCGCTGTCTGCCAGGACCAGCTCTACATGCCCAGGACGATCAACGATACTTAATTCAGACAAGCATTCGCGTAAAGGTTCAAGTAATGCTTCAAGCCGGGGCGCCAGTACGGGGCAATGATGGATATCCACCAGCGCTTTGTCGCTCGCCTTGCGAAACCCCATTTGTAAGGTCTGTGTCCGAGGTTGATAATTCAAGCTCAGCCGGGCACGACGGCGATACCCCCATGGTTCGGCAGAGATAATTTCATCGACCAGGCGGGGATGTTCGCGATCGCCCATCATGCGCCCCAGGGCTTTAGCCTTAGCGTCCTGCTGTAACGCCACGCTTACGTGCTGCTGCTGGCAGCCGCCGCAGACGCCAAAATGAGGGCAACGTGGCTTCACGCGTTCCGGGCTGTCGCTTAAACGCCGCTTTACCTCTGCCTGAGCGTAACTACGCTTATCTTCGGTAATGCGGACCTCAACCTGTTCGCCAGGTAATGCGCCGCGAATAAAAAGCGCCTTGCCCTTGTGGCGTGCAACGCCCTGACCGAACGGGTCAAGATCGTTTACCGTCACGGTTAGTAATTCACGATTCGTATCGCGTCGCTTTGCAGAGTAGAATTGCGCCATGATGTAAGTCGATGTGTTCTCAAATGTCACTGTTGCTTTTATTGTCCCATATCGGAACCCCATGACCAACTACAGCCTGCGCGCACGTATGATGATCCTGATTCTGGCCCCGACGCTTCTGGTCGGTTTGTTGCTCAGCATCTTTTTCGTTGTTCACCGTTACAATGACTTACAGCGTCAACTGGAAGATGCAGGCGCCAGTATTATCGAGCCGCTGGCGGTTTCCAGTGAGTATGGGATGAACTTCCATAGCCGGGAGTCTATTCGCCAGTTAGTCAGCGTACTCCACCGCCGACATTCAGATATCGTTCGCGGCATTTCTATTTACGATGACGCTAACAAGCTATTCGTGACGTCTAACTTTCAACATAACGACACCCGCCTGAGGCTGCCCGAAGGGGAAAAACCGCCGACCGATCTCACCGTTAGCCGCGTTGGCGACTTGATGATCCTGCGGATGCCTATCGTTTCCGAAAGATATTCGCCGGATGAGTCCGCTGAAAGCAATGCCAAGCTGAGCAGTAGCACGCTTGGCTATGTCGCCATGGAGCTGGATCTTAAATCGGTTCGGCTTCAGCAATACCGCGAGATATTTATTTCCACGCTGATGATGCTGTTCTGCATCGGTATTGCGATGCTCTTTGCCTACCGCCTGATGCGCGACGTTACCGGCCCGATTCGTAATATGGTGAATACCGTCGACCGCATCCGCCGCGGGCAGCTGGATAGCCGGGTTGAAGGGTTTATGCTGGGCGAACTGGATATGCTAAAAAATGGCATTAACTCAATGGCCATGTCGTTAACCGCCTATCACGAAGAGATGCAGCACAACGTTGACCAGGCGACATCTGACCTACGTGAAACCCTGGAGCAGATGGAAATCCAGAACGTAGAGCTGGATCTCGCCAAAAAGCGAGCCCAGGAAGCCGCACGCATTAAATCCGAATTTCTGGCAAACATGTCCCATGAGCTGCGTACGCCGCTTAACGGGGTTATCGGCTTCACCCGTCTGACGCTAAAAACGGACTTGAATCCCACCCAGCGCGACCACCTCTATACGATTGAACGTTCGGCCAATAACTTACTCACTATCATTAACGACGTGCTGGACTTTTCTAAGCTGGAAGCGGGCAAGCTGATGCTGGAATCCATTCCGTTCCCGCTGCGCAACACGCTGGATGAAGTGGTGACGTTGCTGGCACATTCCGCCCACGACAAGGGCCTTGAGCTGACGCTAAACATCAAAAATGACGTGCCGGACAACGTGATTGGCGACCCTCTGCGCCTGCAGCAGGTCGTCACCAATCTGGTGGGCAACGCGATTAAATTTACCGAAACCGGCAATATCGATCTGCTGGTGGAAAAGCGCGCGGAAGGGAACAACAAAGTTCAGATTGAAATGCAGATCCACGATACCGGGATCGGCATTCCTGAACAGGAGCAGTCGCGCCTTTTCCAGGCTTTCCGTCAGGCAGATGCCAGTATCTCGCGTCGCCACGGCGGTACGGGCCTGGGGCTGGTTATCACCCAGAAGCTGGTGAATGAGATGGGCGGCGATATATCCTTCCACAGTAAACCCAATCGTGGCTCCACCTTCTGGTTCCATATCAGTCTCGATCTTAACACAAACGCCGTACACGACAGGCAGGCGCTGGACAAACTCGCAGGCAAACGTCTTGGTTACGTGGAGCCTAACGTCACCGCAGCACAAAGCACGCTGAGCCTGCTGCAAAACACCCCGCTGAACGTGGTACATAGCCCGTCGCTGTCCGGGTTAGCTGACGAGCATTTTGATATCCTGCTGTGCGGCATTCCCGTCACCTTTACGGAAACACTCACGCTCGCAAACCCGAAGCTTGCAAAAGCGGTCACCATGGCCGACAGCCTGATTCTGGCACTCCCCTGCCATACCCAGGTGGGTGCGGAAGAGCTCAAACGCCAGGGCGTGGCGGGCTGCCTGCTAAAACCTATAACCTCTACGCGCCTTTTCCCGATGCTGCTTGAAAGCTGCCCGAAGGCTAACCTTACTCTGCCGTTTATTGAGCACAGCGATAAACTTCCGATGGCGGTTATGGCGGTGGATGATAACCCGGCAAACCTGAAACTGATTGGTGCCTTACTGGAAGATCGCGTCCAGCAGGTCGTGCTGTGCGAAAGCGGAGCCCAGGCGCTGGAACGCGCCAGGCAGATGAACATCGATATTATTTTGATGGATATCCAGATGCCGGAAATGGACGGCATTCGAGCCTGCGAGATGATTCGCCAGCTGCCGCATCACCAGCAAACCCCGGTGATTGCCGTAACCGCTCACGCCCTGGCCGGGCAAAAAGAGAAACTCATGAGTGCCGGCATGAACGATTACCTCGCCAAACCGATCGAAGAGGAAAAACTGCATCGCCTGTTGATGCGCTACCATCCGGGAAACATAAGTCCCCTACCGGTGCCGCAGGAAGAACCTACGCCGCCTGCCATTAGCATCAATCAGACGCTGGACTGGAACCTTGCCCTGCGTCAGGCCGCTAACAAGGCCAATCTGGCGCGCGAGATGCTTGAAATGCTGCTGGAATTTCTGCCCGAAGTGAGAAACGTCCTCGAAGAACAACTCGTCGGCGACCAGCCGGAAGGCCTGGTCGATATCGTCCATAAGCTGCACGGCAGCTGTAGCTACAGCGGCGTTCCGCGAATGAAAAAGCTCTGCCAGACGCTGGAACACGGCCTGCGTAACGGCGTAGCGCCTGAAGAGCTGGAGCCAGAAATTCTGGAACTGCTGGACGAGATGGATAACGTTGCACGCGAGGCGAAAAAGTACCAGATCTGAACGCAGACTTTCAGGCAAAGAGGGAAGAGCTTACTCCCTCTTTTTTCATCTATATCAATATGCTGTGGCTTAGCCTTTGGTCATACCGCGCCACATAACGTCAAAGCCTGCAGACTTGTACTCTTCCCTGCGCGAGGGCTCACGCCCGGCGAATTCCATGGTGGTTTCGGCAAGCCCGAAGAAAATGGCATCGGCAAAAGCCGATTCAACACCGGTCAATGCCTCGTTGGTGACGCACTCTTTCGACAAATCTCGTAGATCAGGATAGGCCTGGTAAACCTGCTCAAGCGTTTCAGGCGTGATCTTGCCGGAAACGGCCAGCTGGCGCATCGCTTTGCGGGCATTCACTTTCACCAATCCCCAGTCGATATAATTTCCCCACACCGTCCTTGAGCGCTCTTTACTTGGTGCATGCCGGTCATAAGTCTTCATCAGCTCGCTGCCGAGGTCTTGCTTATGATGAAGATAAACTGCATTCAGCAACTCGTCTTTAGTCGGGAAATAGCGGAACAGCGTCCCTTCGGCCACGCCCGCCTTTCTGGCAATTAAAGACGTCGCCGCCCCCAGCCCCAGCTCCGCTATCGCGTCGGTAGCCGCATCGAGTAATGCTAATCGTTTATCTTCACTTTTTGGACGAGCCACGGTTCCTCACAAGCCAGTTATCTGTATGAATAGGGGTTTCAGCCACCGCAAGATCGCGGAAAGCGATGATCTGTATCATACCGTAAATTTTGTTGACGGTTGATCTTACCTGCCTATAATGAGTGTTTACTCACTCAATAGCAATATTACCCTTATATTTATCAAGAGAACCCCTTATGGCTGCCGTGCATTCTGGCCAGCGTTCGTTAACCCTAAAATTCATGGTCGTGATTATGTTATTAGGCCTTACTGCCGCTAGCGCTTCGCTGTTCCCGATGACTGAATTCGGCAAATTGCCAGAGGGAAATCGCCTCGAACGCATCCAGCAATCACCTCAGTACCGCGACGGCAAGTTTCACAATCAGCAAGATACCCCAATGATGACCGACAAACGCGGTCGGATAGCGGCGCTGTGGGATTTCTTCTTCTCCCGCCCGGATACGGTAAAACCGACTCACCCTCTGCCACTGGTCAAAACCGACCTGGCTACACTGGATATGCAGCACGATCTTGTGGTGTGGCTTGGGCATTCATCCTGGTTTATCCAGCTCGGCGGCAAACGCATTCTGGTAGACCCGGTGTTCAGCCATTATGCCGCCCCTTTTGCCTTTCTGAATAAGGCGTTTGCTGGAGAATACCCGTGGCGAGCAGAGGACATGCCGGAAATAGACACCCTGATTATCTCTCACGATCACTGGGATCATCTGGACTACCCGACGCTACGGGCCCTGAAACCAAAGATTAAGCAGATCGTCACGCCACTGGGGGTGGGGGCACATTTTGAAGCCTGGGGTTTCGAGCCCGCGATTATCCACGAGCTCGACTGGCAGGAAAAAGTAGCCATTGATAATGAGCTGACGGTCCACGCCCTTCCAGCGCGTCACTTTTCTGGCCGCGGTTTGACCGGCAATAAAACGTTGTGGGCGAGCTTTATGCTGGTCACGCCGCAGCGGAAGGTCTACTACAGCGGCGACACCGGCTACGGCCCGCATTTTAAGCAGATTGGCGAGCAGTTTAGCGATATCGACCTCGCGATTATGGAAAACGGCCAGTACGACGAGGGCTGGAAATATATTCACATGATGCCGGAAGAGGCCGCGCAGGCAACGGAGGAGCTTGGGGCCAAAACCATGGTCCCGGGACATGCAGGCCGCTTCGCACTGGCAAACCATAGCTGGGATGAACCCTTCCGCCGCATTGCCACGGCCAGCGCTGGCCGCAGCTACCATCTGTTAACGCCAGAAATGGGGCAGATACTGGAAGTCAGCAAACCCCACCAGGCCTTCGACTCCTGGTGGGAATAGAACTCTCAATAATCGAACGAGCAAGATGTAGAAGGAGGTGATATGTCCATGCCTAAAGATTTTATGGAATCTCTGCTTGAATGGGTCGACGGCAATATGCAGCGCCCGCTGCGTATTGAAGAAGTCGCAAGGCAGTCCGGCTACTCGAAGTGGTACTTACAGCGGATGTTCTCTGACTGGGCGGGAAAAAGCCTCGGCGCCTACATTCGCGAACGAAAGCTGCAGCTGGCGGCGGAAGATCTGAAGAATACCGAGGATAAGATCCTCGATATCTCGGTACGCTACGGTTTTGATTCACAGCAATCCTTTACCCGCACGTTTGGGAAGCGGTTTAATACCTCCCCCGGCGCCTATCGCCGCGATCACGAACAACCGCTAAACTAAGACGCTTTCAGGGCGGGTAAGCCTCGCTTTTCCCGCCCTGTTTAACTCATTTCAGTAAAGTTGCCCACTGCTCAACCCACGGGCCGGAAACCACTTCAGGCTCAGGATGGTCGTTAGCGTCAATCGTCAGCACGTCTGCAATGCGAGTCGCGCTCTGTTCCTGGAGCAAAGCGTCAAACTGCTTACCGCCGCCGCAGAAACGATCGTAGTTACTGTCGCCAAGGGCAATCAGCCCGTAATGCAGCTCAGGCTGGTAGCCGAGTTGATCTTTGATGCTCTGGAACAGAGGCATAATGCTATCTGGCAGATCGCCCTGCCCGGTCGTGGAGGTCACTACCAGCGCATAATGGTTGCGATAATACTGCCAGTCCGCCAGTTCAGGATCTTCAAACACTTTCGCCTGATGGCCGTGTTTTTTAAGAATGGTTTCGGCTTCTTCCGCCACTAACAGCGCGTTGCCATACATCGTGCCTACAAAAATGCCCACTTCGGCCATCGGTAACTCCTTAAGAATTAGAGACAAGGCTTATCCTGGCGACTCGCCGGGTCAAACTCAATATCTTCAACATCCGGCAACTGGCCACGCCAGCCAAATTTTGTCAGCATTTGCATCCAGGTGTCATCCAGGCCCGCGCTTAGCGTCAGCGGTTCTCCGGTGACAGGGTGGCTAAGAGAAAGCTGGCTGGCGTGCAGCATCAATCGCTGGCAGCCAAAATGCTCTGCAGCACCGCGATTTTGACGCAGATCGCCATGCTTTGAATCCCCAATAATCGGGTGACGCAGATGTGAAAGGTGGCGGCGAAGCTGGTGCTTGCGCCCAGTTTTTGGCTCAAGTTCCACCAGGCTGTAGCGTGCGGAGGGATAGCGTCCCACCGCCACCGGCATTTCTACCGTTGCCAGCCCTCGATAGTGCGTTACCGCAGGCTGAGGCCCTTTGTCCTGGTCGCTAAACTTATCGGCGATTTTATCCAGCTCTTCAACCAACGGATAGTCCAGCACGGCTTCGTCCTGCAGCCAGCCACGCACGACAGCATGATAGCGTTTCTGCATCTGGTGCTGCTCAAACTGCTGCGATAACAAGCGGCCTACTTCGCTGGATAGCCCCATTAGCAGCACGCCGGAAGTCGGCCTGTCGAGACGGTGAACGGTAAAAACATGCTTGCCAATCTGGTCACGAACGGTTTGCATCACCACAACTTTTTCATGCCTGTCCAGCCAGCTGCGATGCACAAGCCAGCCGGAAGGTTTGTTCACGGCAACCAGCCACTCATCCTGGTAAATAATCTCCAGCATTAGCCCTTTTCCGCGTCAAACAGTGCATCCAGTTCAACTAATGCGGCAAGAAGAGGTTCACGCGCGGCATGTGTCGCGTCCAGCGCCATTTCATAATACGGCGCAACGGCAAAGGCCTCAGGCAGCGGGTGTTGGCTGTCCAGCAGAGCATGCATACGAGGGATCAATACCCATTGCAGCCATTCATGGGGTTGCAGCGTATCCATACAAAAAGGCTGCGAGCTTTCAAATGCAGCCGAATCGGGAGGCAGGCCCTGCCAGAGGGAGTGATCGCGCAGGATCTGCTCAAGGGTGAGTAAATGGCGGCGAACCAGCGTCTGGCGCTCCATGAAAACCTCGTGATTCAGTGAAAAATAGCGGTACAGGATAGCACTTCTTGTCAGCGCGGGAAAAAGGCATAAAAAAAGGGAGCACTGTATAAACAGTGCTCCCGGTTCGTTTCGCAGCTAATCCGGCTACTTTTCGTGCTCCCTGCTCGTCCGTGACAACTTTGTCCTCTGGTCTCCTGACCAACGATCCATCGCCAGCGCTTCCTGCAACCTTCATCCTGATGGTGTCCTGCATCATCCTGACGCTAAGTCCTTGAGTCTTCCTGACCCACCGTACTCCTGTTACGGCTCTCGTTCTCCATCCTGGAGGTGTCCATTACTCTTCCTGAGTTATCCCTGCTTCATCTATGAAGCCTTCCTTGTACGCCATCCCGGCGGGTTCCTTTCGTCATGAAGCGACATCATCCTGATATCCCCTTCATTACGTCGACCTCCTGTCGATGAATATAGAATCCTCTATTTGGCCGCTTGTGACAAGGCATGCAGCGGGCAAACGCATAAAAACTTTCATTCGGAACTTTCCTAAAACAATTACAACACATTGTTTAATATGGACATCTACAAATGAGAGTCGCTTTCATCTGCCGCTAAATGTAGCGATCTCTCACAGTGCGTGTAAGAGATCTCTCACAAAACTTTGGGGGAAATGGCTAAATAACCTGAGGCGTTAAGGTCGTCAGAAAATGAGGAAGTGAAGCAGAGAGCACGGTACGCTGCGGGGTGCCGATTCTTTCAAGCACCACCTCCCCTGTCAAGTTGCACAGCGAAACAACGTCCATTTCATCATCCGTTGTCGCTAAAAAGAGTGTAGGTGATAGCTTCAGTCGCTTTTGCGTCACCAGGTGGCCAATGAGATTTTCCTGTACGCGCTGAAAATCATCTTCACTCCACGCCTGCAGCAAAGTTAGCGAAATGCTACCGTGAACAGCGGGCATATCGCCGGCAAATTGCGTGGTATAGAACGCATGGATCCCCGGCTGAAGCGCAATATCCAGCGCCCGTTCAACGGCACTCAAATCTGCCGCCGGAGAGAAAGGTTGAGGCTGCCAGCGCACATCGCCGCCCGTGGTGGTAACAATACAAGGCGATGGAATGCCATAGAGCGCTTCGCTGGCAGGCCAGCCTCCCGTATCCTGCTGCCACAATTCGCAAAAACGGCGGGTAAACCCTTCCAGGGCAACACTGACTTCGTTCATTAATTTCTCACTCGCGTAGGCTGGGGTACAATAAAAGCCAATTGTACCTTTATCTCGGTGAAACATGTCCTACGAAAATCACCAGGCTCTGAGTGGCCTGACGCTGGGTAAGCCAACCGCTTATCAGGATCAATACCAGCCATCGCTGCTGCAGGCCGTGCCGCGCAGCCTCAATCGTGACCCGCTTGGCCTCCATGCCGACAGCCTGCCGTTCAGCGGCGGCGACATCTGGACGCTATATGAGCTCTCATGGCTGAACAACAATGGCCTGCCTCAGGTTGCCGTTGGCCATGTGCAGCTGGATGCCAACAGCGTCAATTTGGTGGAGTCAAAAAGCTTCAAGCTTTACCTGAACAGCTTTAACCAGACGCGTTTCGCCGACTGGGAAACCGTGCAGGAAACCCTAAAACGTGATTTAAGCGCCTGCGCCGAAGGCGACGTCAGCGTTGTGCTTTTCCGCCTACATGAACTGGAAGGCCAGGAAATTGCGGCCTTCAGCGGCGAATGCATCGATGAACAGAACATCACCATCGACAGCTATGAATTCAACGCTGATTACCTGGAACATGCCGCAGGCGATCAAATCGTGGAAGAGACGCTGGTCAGCCACCTGCTGAAGTCCAACTGCCTGATTACCCATCAGCCGGACTGGGGTTCCGTGCAAATTCGCTATCGCGGCCCGAAAATCGATCGTGAAAAGCTGCTTCGCTATCTGGTTTCCTTCCGCCATCACAACGAGTTTCACGAGCAGTGCGTGGAGCGCATCTTTAATGACCTGCAGCGCTTCTGCCAACCGCAGACGCTCAGCGTCTATGCGCGCTATACGCGTCGTGGCGGCCTGGACATTAACCCTTGGCGCACCAATACCGATTTCCATCCCGCTTTTGGCCGCCTGGTTCGTCAATAAGTGCGAAATAGCTCCCAGCACCAAAAGTGAATACGGTTTACGGGTTGTTAAAGTGAACAAGCCAGGGCTATTGTAATCTGTGAGAACGGCACTTTTCGTTCCGTAAGGAGTTCACTTGATTACACATATTAGCCCGCTTGGCTCAATGGATATGTTGTCGCAGCTGGAAGTCGATATGCTTAAACGCACCGCCAGCAGCGACCTTTACCAACTGTTTCGTAACTGCTCACTGGCGGTCCTTAATTCCGGCAGTCAAACTGACAGCAGCAAAGAGCTACTGTCCCGCTATCAGAACTTTGACATCAATGTGTTACGTCGTGAACGTGGCGTAAAACTCGAACTGATTAATCCCCCTGAAGACGCCTTTGTCGACGGTCGCATCATTCGCGCGCTGCAGGCTAACCTGTTTGCCGTGCTACGCGATATTCTGTTTGTTAACGGCCAAATCGCTAACGCAGGCCGTTTCCAGCACTTAAATAAAGAAAACTCCATTCATATCACAAATATGGTGTTTTCTATTTTGCGAAATGCCCGTGCGCTGCACGTCGGTGAAGCGCCGAACCTGGTGGTTTGCTGGGGCGGCCATTCCATTAACGAAAATGAATACCTTTATGCTCGCCGCGTGGGCACTCAGCTTGGCCTGCGTGAGCTGAACATCTGTACCGGCTGTGGGCCAGGTGCGATGGAAGCCCCGATGAAAGGCGCCGCCGTTGGACACGCGCAGCAGCGCTACAAAGAGGGGCGTTTTATTGGCCTGACAGAACCCTCGATCATCGCCGCAGAGCCACCGAATCCGCTGGTCAACGAGCTGATCATCATGCCGGATATTGAAAAACGGCTTGAGGCATTTGTTCGCATTGCCCACGGCATCATTATCTTCCCTGGCGGCGTCGGCACCGCAGAAGAGTTGCTGTATCTGCTCGGCATCCTGATGAATCCGC
The DNA here is from genome assembly GCF_036500665.1 of Cedecea sp. Classification (NCBI taxonomy): domain Bacteria; kingdom Pseudomonadati; phylum Pseudomonadota; class Gammaproteobacteria; order Enterobacterales; family Enterobacteriaceae; genus Cedecea; species Cedecea sp. The sequence continues at coordinate 113,994 of NZ_DASYBS010000096.1, read as the reverse complement.
ACAACCACGATCAGGTTCTGCCGCTGATTCTGACCGGGCCGAAAGAAAGCGCCGACTACTTCCGCGTGCTGGATGAGTTTATCGTTAATACCCTGGGTGAGCAGGCGCGTCGTCACTATAAAATCATCATCGACGACGCGGCTGAAGTTGCACGCGTGATGAAAAAAGCCATGCCTCAGGTAAAAGAGAACCGCCGAGAAACCGGCGATGCTTACGGCTTTAACTGGTCGATTCGCATTTCGCCCGATCTGCAAATGCCGTTTGAACCGACTCACGAAAACATGGCTAACCTGCAGCTCTATCCGGATCAGCCTGCGGAAAAACTGGCGGCGTCACTGCGTCGGGCCTTCTCTGGCATTGTTGCGGGTAACGTTAAGGAGCCAGGCATTCACGCTATCGAGAAATACGGTCCGTACAAACTCCACGGAGACCCGGAGATGATGAAGCGCATGGACGTTCTGCTGCAGGGCTTTGTTGCTCAGCACCGCATGAAACTTCCCGGCAGCGCCTATATCCCCTGTTACGAAATTGTTCGCTAATCTTCCTGGGCGGCCATGCGTCGCCCTTATTTTTATCCCTTCCCAACGCCATTTAATCGATTGCGTTCACACTTAAACCCGCAAACATCACGTCCAGACATAAATATTCATCGAAAAATGCTGTTTTTGGCACTTTTTATGGTTAAACCCGAGCTATTTTCTCAGGTTTAATTTATTGCATCATCCGCAAGTGATAGGCTTTGCGCCCATAAATTTTACGATGATATCGATGAACAGATTGTTATGCGGAATTGTCTCGCCAATTACGTAGATTATCGCATTTGGGATCGCGATCACTGATACATAGACGGCATGAATGTATCTTTCCGCCCGCCGATAGTTACGGGACACAACTACTACAAAAATGCCCTCGGCCAGAATTTAGTTTCAGCAGTTAGGCCCCTGACGTCGTCTTAACTGCAAATTTTTCAACATTGCACGAAACATTCCTTTGGAGATGTAAATGGAAACCACTCAAACCGGCAGTATTGTCTCTGCTGAGAAAAAAGGCGCATGGCGCAAGACCGACACCATGTGGATGCTGGGCCTGTACGGCACGGCTATTGGTGCAGGCGTCCTGTTCCTGCCGATCAACGCCGGCGTTGGGGGCCTGATCCCGCTGTTCATTATGGCGATTCTGGCTTTCCCAATGACCTTCTTCGCACACCGCGGTATGACCCGCTTCGTGCTGTCCGGTAAAAACCCGGGCGAAGACATCACCGAAGTTGTAGAAGAACACTTTGGTACTGGCGCAGGTAAGCTGATTACCCTGCTGTACTTCTTCGCTATCTACCCAATCCTTCTGGTTTACAGCGTGGCAATCACCAATACTGTAGACAGCTTCATCACACACCAGCTGGGTATGACGTCTCCACCACGTGCGATTCTTTCTCTGATCCTGATTGTCGGCATGATGACCATCGTGCGCTTCGGTGAGCAGATGATCGTGAAGGCGATGAGCATTCTGGTATTCCCGTTTGTTGCGGCTCTGATGGTTCTGGCGCTGTATCTGATTCCTAACTGGAGCGGTGCGGCATTTGAAACGCTGTCCTTCAGCGCAACGCCGGCAACCGGCAGCGGCCTGTGGATGACCCTGTGGCTGGCTATTCCGGTGATGGTGTTCTCCTTCAACCACTCCCCGATCATCTCCTCCTTCGCGGTAGCGAAGCGTGAAGAGTACGGCGAAGGCGCCGAGAAAAAATGCTCCAGCATTCTGGCCCGTGCACACATCATGATGGTGCTGACCGTCATGTTCTTCGTCTTCAGCTGTGTGCTCAGCCTGAGCCCGGCTGACCTGGCGGCGGCAAAAGCGCAGAACATTTCTATCCTGTCTTACCTGGCTAACCACTTTAACGCACCGGTTATCGCCTGGATGGCGCCAATCATTGCGATGATTGCCATCACCAAATCCTTCCTCGGCCACTACCTGGGCGCACGTGAAGGCTTCAACGGTATGGTTATCAAATCTCTGCGCGGCAAAGGCAAGAGCATTGAAATCGGCAAACTGAACAAAATCACCGCGCTGTTCATGCTGGTGACGACCTGGGCTGTGGCGACGCTGAACCCAAGCATCCTGGGTATGATTGAAACTCTGGGCGGCCCGGTTATCGCGATGATCCTGTTCCTGATGCCGATGTATGCGATTCAGAAAGTCCCGGCAATGCGTAAATACAGCGGCCACATCAGCAACGTCTTCGTTGTGATTATGGGTCTGATTGCTATCTCCGCTATCTTCTACTCGCTGTTCAGCTAAGCATTTTAAAGCCGCCCGCTCGGGCGGCTTTCTCCTCTCAAGTCACTTACGCAGGGAAATCTTATGATCAGCGTATTCGACATTTTCAAAATCGGTATCGGCCCATCCAGTTCGCATACCGTCGGCCCGATGAAGGCTGGTAAACAATTTTCTGATGACCTGATTGAGCAAGGGATCCTGCACGATGTCACCCGCGTTGTCGTAGACGTCTATGGTTCATTATCCCTGACAGGTAAAGGCCACCACACCGATATCGCGATTATTATGGGTCTGGCGGGTAACCTGCCGGATAGCGTAGATATCGATGCTATTCCCCATTTCATCCAGGATGTGAATACCCATGGCCGCCTGATGCTGGCGAACGGTCAGCATGAAGTAGAGTTCCCTGTAGACGGCTGCATGAACTTCCATGCTGACAACCTGGCACTGCATGAAAACGGCATGCGTATTACCGCCCTGGCCAGTGACAGGGTTCTGTATTCCCAGACCTATTACTCTATCGGCGGCGGTTTCATCGTTGACGAAGCGAATTTTGGCGTGCAGAGCGAAAACCCGGTGAGCGTCCCGTATCCGTATAAAAACGCCGCAGACCTGCAGAAACACTGCCGCGAAACGGGACTGTCGCTTTCCGGACTGATGATGCAAAACGAACGCGCCCTACACAGCCAGGAAGAGATCGACGCCCACTTTGCGGCGGTCTGGGAAGTGATGCGCAGTGGCATTGAACGCGGCATCACCACCGAAGGCGTGCTGCCGGGCAAAATGCGCGTTCCACGACGTGCGGCCGCGCTGCGCCGCATGCTGGTTACCACCGATAAAAACAACTCAGATCCAATGGCCGTTGTGGACTGGATCAATATGTTCGCGCTGGCGGTAAACGAAGAAAACGCCGCCGGTGGCCGCGTAGTCACCGCCCCGACGAACGGCGCCTGCGGGATTGTTCCGGCGGTGCTGGCCTATTACGACAAGTTTATCCGTCAGGTAAACGCTAACTCCTGCGCGCGCTACTTCCTGGCCGCCGGCGCTATCGGTTCCCTGTACAAAATGAACGCCTCTATCTCCGGTGCGGAAGTGGGCTGTCAGGGCGAGGTCGGCGTGGCTTGCTCAATGGCTGCGGCGGGTCTTGCAGAACTGCTGGGCGGTAGCCCAACTCAGGTTTGCATCGCCGCTGAAATCGGCATGGAGCACAACCTGGGGCTGACCTGCGACCCGGTAGCCGGTCAGGTACAGGTTCCTTGCATCGAGCGTAACGCCATTGCGGCAGTTAAAGCCGTGAACGCTGCGCGTATGGCAATGCGCCGCACCAGCGAACCGCGCGTCTGCCTGGATAAGGTTATCGAGACGATGTATGAAACGGGTAAGGACATGAACGCCAAGTATCGCGAAACATCTCGCGGTGGCCTGGCGCTAAAAATTGTCGCCTGTGACTAAAAAATTAAGGCTCCCAATCGGGAGCCGGGACTGCTGACAAAGTTCATTGCTCTAAAAAGTCCGAACCTCGGTCTAATAAAAACAATGAATAATGTTCTCTGGTTTGCCCCAAACGGTCGAAAACCACGTTTTTCGGCTGTTTGTCATCAATCTTAAGGCTCCCAATTGGGAGCCTTTTTCTTAGAGTGCGGCTTTTAAACGCTTAACGGCTTCAACTAACTGCTCATCGGTGGCCGTAGCGTAAGAGAACCGCAGCGTGCGTTTATCCGCATGATCGCTAAAGAAGAATTCGCCCGGCACGTAAACCACGCCTTTCTCCAGCGTTTTTTGCAGCCACGCAGTGGTGTCGAAGTCATAGCGGAATGAGGCCCAAAGGAACATCCCGCCCTGCGGCTGGTTGAAGGTAATGTGCTCGCCCAGTTCCTCTTCCAGCAGACGCGAAAGCGTCAGACACTTCTGCTTGTAGGCTTCACGAATCAGCTCAATTTGCGGGTCCAGACGGCCCAGAGTCAGGTAAGCCGCCGTCAGCGCCTGGGTAAACGAGTTGGCGTGCAGATCGGTCGCCTGCTTAATGATAGCGACCTTTTGCTTCATCCATTCCGGCAGAATAATCCAGCCCACGCGCAGGCCTGGCGCCAGGATTTTAGAGAAAGTTGAGGTATAGACCACGTGGTCTTCATGCCCCAATTCTTTCGCTACCTGAATCAGGGTCTTCTCGCGGCGCTCGGTAAAGCTAATCGCCCCGTACGGATCGTCCTCAATAATCACAAAATCGTATTCCGCAGCCAGTTTTACCAGTTTCTCGCGGCGCTCGGCGCTCAGCGTTGTGCCGCTCGGGTTACCGAAGGTCGGCACCAGATAAACGCCTTTAATGCGCGTGTTTTTCAGCAGCGCTTCCAGCTCGTCGACAATCATGCCGTGCTCATCCCCGCCCACCGACTCGACTTTGGCGGCGGTCAAACTGAGGATTTGTAGCGTGGCAAGATAAGTCGGCCGCTCAACAACGAAAACATCGCCTTCGTCTACCAGCGCGCGAATCAGCAGATCCAGCGCCTGCTGCGAACCAGAAGTGATCAGCAGCTGGTCACTACGCGTGGTAATCCCGCGCGCTTTGCACAGCTCAACCAGCTGGTCGCGCAGCTCGGTATTGCCTTCTGTCAGGCCATACTGAAAAGCATCGTTAAAGTTCTCTTCCACGACCTTATGAGTCGCCAGCTCCAGCCCTTGCTTATCAAAAAGCTCGCTGGAAGGAATGCCGCCGGCCAGTGAAATAACACCGGGCATTTTGCTGTGCTTAAGAAGTTCACGGATGGCGGAAGGCTGCAGGTTTTGAATGCGTTGCGCGAGGTGTTTTGCGTTACTCATAAGATGTTCTCAATTTTTATATGCGCCAGAAATATACATAGCCCCTTAACGACCACGCAATGGGTTTCCACCTTCTACTAATAAGGTTTTTGCGAGGAGGGTTCCTGAATCCTGCGATGAGAATAGCTCATCACAGCAGGAAATGTTAGGGTAAGACCACTGGAGTGACAGGTAAATTTCTATGGCTATTCATTTACTTATCGTCGATGCATTGAACCTCATTCGCCGGATACACGCGGTGCAGGGCTCGCCCTGCGTCGAGACGTGCCTGCATGCGCTGGGCCAGCTTATTGGCCACAGCCAGCCGACCCACGCGGTGGCGGTGTTTGATGACGAAGAGCGCCGCGAAGGCTGGCGGCACCAGGTTATGCCCGACTACAAAGCAGGCCGCTCGCCGATGCCGGATGACCTGCATGCCGAAATGCCCGCCCTGCGGGAAGCGTTTACCCGCCGCGGCGTACAGTGCTGGCATTCAAAAGGTAACGAAGCCGACGATCTCGCGGCCACGCTGGCGGTTAAAGTGACCTCCGGCGGCCACCGGGCAACCATTGTCTCCACCGACAAGGGCTACTGCCAGCTTCTTGCGCCCACGCTACAGATTCGGGATTACTTCCAGAAACGCTGGCTGGATGCGCCGTTTATTGCCCAGGAGTACGGCGTACAGCCGGAACAGCTGGGCGATTTCTGGGGACTAGCAGGTATTAGCAGCAGCAAAATCCCCGGCGTTCCAGGCATTGGGCCAAAAAGCGCCACGCAGCTAATTAACCAGTTTTCCGATCTGGAAATGCTCTACCAGCGGCTGGATGAGGTTCCGGAAAAATGGCGGAAGAAGCTTGAACAGCACAGAGAAAGCGCGTTTGTCAGCCGCCAGGTGGCGAGGCTACAGACAGATTTACAGCTGGATGGGAATTTGCAGCAGCTCAGGCTACTCTAAGCCTGAATAAAAAGAGTATTCCCCTCACCGTGAATGGGCGAGGGGAAAATAATTAGCGTTCGTCGCGGCGTCCGCCCGCGGCAGCCCACCAGCGGCGAATATGCACCGTCACCTCTTCGCGGTCATGGTACAGCTGCCGGGCCTGAATCTGCACGTTAATGCCGTTTTCCTCCAGCTTCTCGCGGATCTGCGCCAGGTTCTGAGAGACTTCCTCATAGCGCTTTTTCATTGGCAGCTTGAGGTTGAAAATGGTCTCACGACACCAGCCATTTAACAGCCAGGTCGCCATCAAATTGGCCACTTTTGCTGGCTTCTCTACCATGTCGCAAACCATCCACGAGATATTGGATCGCGTTGGGCGGTATTTAAAACCATCTTCCCGCAGCCAGGTCACCTGTCCGGTATCCATCAGGCTTTGCGCCATCGGACCGTTGTCCACGGAGGAAACCCACATATTGCGCTTCACCAGCTGATAGGTCCAGCCACCAGGGCAGGCACCTAAATCAACGGCGTACATCCCGTTCCCCAGGCGCTCATCCCACTCATCGGCCGGAATAAACACATGAAATGCCTCTTCCAGCTTCAGGGTGGAACGGCTTGGCGCATCTGCCGGGAATTTAAGGCGCGGAATTCCCATGTAAAACGGCGAGTTATTAGTGGGATAGGAATACCCGGTGTAGCAGCAGCCCGGGGCGATAAAGAATACGTGAACAACCGGGCGTTTTGGCGTTTCATAATGCGTCAGCACCCCCGCCTCACGCAGGCTGACCCGCAACGGTACGGTAAATTTACGGCAGAACTTCATCAGCTCTTTGCTTTCATTCGTGTCCGCTACTTCAACCCGCAGGTCACCGCCCTTCTCTACCACGCCCTGCAACATGCCAACAACAGGTGTAATGCGGTCTTCAGGCGGTAAATCTTTTAGCAGTTCGCCCGCGACAAACATCTGGCGGGCGAAAATCAGATCGCTGAAAGGTAGCTCACGCACCAGTTTATCCGCCTCTTCGGGCTGATAGCACTCGAAAATCACATAACCACTGTGCTCTTTTACGCGGGCAAAGCCATAGACACCACGCTGGCCTGCTTTATCGGTTATCTCTGCCGCACACTCTTTTTCAAATCCCTGGCGGCAGTACAAAATGACTTTATTCATGGCTTACGCCCTTACGTTTCAGGCGCACAGCACCAATTAACATCAATATCCAACCGGCGAGGAAGCTAACGCCACCTACCGGGGTAACAAACGCCCATAGCCGCAGGTGCGACAGGGCAAGACAGTAAAGGCTACCGCTAAATAATACGGTGCCGAGTGCCATAAAGACGCTGCTCCAGTAGAACCAGATGCTAATGCGGCGCTGCATCGCCACAGCAAGGCCAAAGATAGCAAGCGTGTGAAACGCCTGATACTCAAGACCGGTCTGGATCCATCCCATCTCCACAACGCCCAGGGATTTGCTTAACACATGCGCCCCAAAGGCGCCCAGGGAAACAAAAACAAAACCGCTGATGGCGGCAAAAATCAGCATGAATCGGCTGGTCATGGTGTAACCCTAAAGTAGAGCGTGGACGGGCCACGCGAAGGTTGCTTATTGTTCGTAGCGAAAACGGAATTTTTCTTGCTCACTGGCCGCCTTTGCCAGGATCCACTGTCGAAACGCGGCTATTTTACCCAGTTCTGCCTGGCTGTCATGACAAACCAGATAAAAGGCATTTTTACTCACTAAAACATCATTAAACGGGCACACCAGGCGGCCCGCCTCGATTTCCGTCTGTGCCATAACGTTATTGGCCAGCGCAATGCCCTGCCCGTGGATAGCGGCCTGCAGTACCATTGCGCTGTGGCTGAAAATTGGCCCTTGCTGGACATTAATATGGCTAACGCCAAGCTGGCGGGTATAAGTCTGCCAGTCGCGGCGCGAAGCGTCATGCAATAAAGTGTGCTTTGCCAAATCTTCTGGTGTTTTAATCGGTCTATCACCGGTTAGCAGCATAGGTGAGCATACAGGAAGCAAATACTCAGCATAAAGTTTCTCCACTCTTAGCCCCGGCCAGTTTCCCCGCCCGTAGAAAATCGCCACGTCCACGTCATCAGACAATTTATCCTCCTGACGATCCACTGCCTGAATACGCACGTCAATTCCCGGATAAGCTGAGTTAAAGCTTGTTAAACGAGGCACCAGCCAATGAATCGCAAAGCTCGGTAATAAACTTACCGTCAGCGCACCTTTTGCACTGCGCGCCTGGAGTTTGCGCGTGGCTTCGGTTAGCTGGGAGAAAATCTCTTTAATATCCTGATAATAGCTCTGCCCCTCCTCCGTCAGTAGCAGTGAACGGTTACGGCGGCGGAACAGCTTCAGGCCGAGAAAATCCTCCAGCGACTTGATCTGGTGGCTTACCGCTGCCTGGGTAACGAACAGTTCCTCAGCCGCTTTAGTAAAACTCAAGTGACGAGCCGCTGCGTCAAAAACGCGCAACGCATTCAGAGGGGGTAATCGCTTAGACATGGGTTATTTGGCTTAAGTGTTAATAACGATTAACAAACAGCGAGCGTTTGTTTACCTATTAGTTTTTTTTATCTGAGCCATTATAAATTGTCCGTTGAGGATGCACCAGCAAATACCTATAGTGGCGGCACTTCCTGAGTCGGAACGAAAAGTTGTCTGGAATGCGTGTTCTGGAGGGCTTTTGGCTTACGGTTGTGATGTTGTGTTGTTGTGTTTGCAATTGGTCTGACATTTCGGACCACGGTAGCTGAGCTACCCCTTTTCACTTCCTGTACATTTACCCTGTCTGTCCATAGTGATTAATGTAGCACCGCCGAATGCGGTGCTTTTTTTTTGCCTGCAGTTTACTTCTTCAGCTCAACCATCTCTTTCACATCCGAGCGGTTAATCTGCTGCATATTTCCGTTAGCATCTTTGTACTTGATCATCCCGGTTTCGTCATCGGTCTTCGGCTTACCTTCAGAGACGATGGCCCGTCCGTCATTAGTATGCATGATGTAGTTAGGGCTGGAACAGGCTGCAAGTGCAAAAGTCATCATACAGGCAGAAACAATAGCGGCTGCTTTATTCATAATTCTTCTCCTTGTGCATAGAGTTTAATGCTACTTAAATCTCTTCTACTGATAGTCATAAACATCAGTCCAACAATAGTTAGCATAACCTGCTTTTCTGATTCTGCCACAAGAAGCGGACTATTCCGATGGTGACTGAAACCTTGTGCCGCGGCACAATTTGCGCGACGATCTACGCATTGAATTGAGGATCACCATGACAGCATATAATCCCGCCCATTTTCGTGCGCAGTTTCCGGCGCTGGCAGATGCCGGCGTCTATCTCGACAGTGCGGCCACAGCGCTTAAACCCCAGGCCGTAATCGCGGCGACTCAGCAGTTTTACAGTCTGAGCGCAGGTAACGTTCACCGTAGCCAGTTTCCCGAGGCACAGCGCCTTACCGCCCGCTACGAAGCCGCACGCGAACAGGTTGCGCGGTTGCTCAATGCGGAAAGCGGTAAATCCGTGGTCTGGACTCGCGGCACTACCGAAGCCATTAACCTGGTTGCGCAGTGCTATGCCTGCCACCGCCTGCAGGCTGGGGATGAAATCATCGTCAGTGAAGCCGAGCATCACGCCAACTTTGTGCCGTGGCTGATGGTGGCGGAACAGACAGATGCGAAAGTGGTGAAACTACCTCTGGATAGCCAGGCCCTGCCTGATGTTAGCCTGCTGCCGTCATTGCTTAACGACCGCACGCGTATCCTGGCTCTGGGGCAAATGTCTAACGTCACCGGCGGCTGCCCGGACCTGGCAAAAGCCATTAAGCTAGCCCATGATGCTGGTGCCATTGTGATGGTCGATGGCGCACAGGGCATTGTTCACTGCCCGCCGGATGTGCAGGCGCTGGATATCGACTTTTACGCCTTCTCGGCCCATAAACTGTATGGTCCAACCGGGATTGGCGCTCTCTACGGTAAGGCAGAGCTGCTGGAGCAGATGTCACCGTGGCTTGGTGGCGGAAAAATGATCACCCACGTGTCGTTCGACGGCTTTAAAACTCAGCCGGTTCCGTATCGCTTTGAAGCCGGCACGCCAAACGTCGCTGGCGTTATTGGTCTCAGCGCCGCACTCGAATGGCTTGAAGATATCGATCTGCAGCAGGCAGAGAGCTGGAGCCGTAGCCTGGCAACGCTCGCCGAGTCCGGGCTTGCTAAACGCCAGGGTTTTCGCAGTTTCCGCTGCCAGGACTCAAGCCTGCTGGCATTTGATTTTGCAGGCGTGCACCACAGCGATATGGTGACGCTCCTGGCGGAGTCAGGCATCGCGCTACGAGCTGGCCAGCATTGCGCTCAGCCTTTAATGGCGGCGTTAGGCGTCAGCGGCACGCTGCGCGCCTCTTTTGCGCCGTACAACACGCATCAGGACGTGAACGAACTGCTCGCAGCGGTCGACAGCGCCCTCAATATTCTGGTGGACTGAATGCTGTTTAATCATCCTTTTGGCTCATCCATTAGCGAAGAGTGCTTACGCGCCACGTTTTCTACGCAGCAGCAGTGGGAAGATAAATATCGCCAGCTTATTTTATTGGGTAAAAAGCTGCCCACTCTGCCGGAAGCGTTAAAAACCGAAAGCATTGAAATCAGCGGCTGCGAAAACCGCGTCTGGCTCGGCCACGAGCGCCAGCCGGACGGCACGCTGCATTTCTACGGCGACAGTGAAGGGCGTATCGTGCGAGGTTTATTAGCGGTGCTATTAACGGCAGTAGAAGGGAAAACCGCGGAGCAGCTGCTGGGAAACGATCCGCTTAGCCTGTTTGACGATCTGGGGCTCCGCCATCAGCTCAGCGCTTCCCGCAGCAGCGGTCTTACGGCACTGGCCGCGGCCGTTCAACAGGCCGCGCGCGAGGATTAATTAAGCGGCAGTACGCGCCGCCTTCGCCATCATTTTCTTCAGCACGTGGGATACCGCCACGAAACCAAAACTGGCGGTAACCATTGTTGCCGCGCCAAAACCTGAAGCACAGTCCATTCTTTTTGGGCCTTCAGCGGTGCCTTTCATTGCACAAACCGAACCGTCAGCCTGCGGGTACACCAGCGCCTCGGTAGAAAATACACAGTCCACGCCAAATTTCCCTTTGCTGTTCTTCACCACGCCAAAATCGCTTTTCAATCTTTCTCGCAGCTTGGCCGCCAGCGGATCCTGAATGGTTTTTGCCAGATCGCTGACCTGGATCTGCGTCGGATCGATCTGCCCGCCCGCACCGCCGGTGGTTACCAGCGGGATCTTGTAGCGGCGACAATAAGCAATCAGCGCCGCTTTTGGACGCACGCTATCAATCGCGTCAATCACATAGCTGAATCCCTGATTAAGCAGCTCAGCTGCGTTATCGACGGTAATAAAGTCATCCACCACCGTGACGCGGCACTCGGGGTTAATCTCCTGGATACGTGCGGCCATGACTTCCGTTTTGGCCTGCCCGACGTTATCTTTTAGCGCGTGGATTTGACGGTTCGTGTTGGTCACACAAACGTCGTCCATATCGATAAGTGTGATGGCACCAATACCGGTACGCGCCAGCGCCTCTGCCGCCCATGAACCCACGCCGCCGATGCCAATCACGCAAACGTGAGCCTCAGCGAAAAGCTGTAGCGCCGGCTGGCCATACAGACGAGCGGTTCCGCCAAAGCGTTGTAGCCAGGCATCAGAGAGAACGACAGACATCGGGGAAATCCTCAGAAATAAAAAACGGGCTGATTATACAGCCCGCTCATTCGGTGACAAACAACCGAAAAACGTGGTTTTCGGTTGTTTGGGGCAAACCAGAGAACATTATTCGTTATCTTTATCAGGTCATAACTCAAACCTTTAAGGACAATGAACTATGCCAGTTGCCTCTACGGGCTGATTATACAGCCCGCAGGAAAAGGTGGAAACGTTGCCGCATTAACCGCTAAAAACGTTACCGCTGCTGCCAGCCCCCGGTGCCGGCTTCAGCACCCAGACGCGACCATAGTGGTTATACCAACCCGCGCGATGCCCGGCATCCGGGCCAATGCCCTGATAGATATCGAAATGCTGGCCTTTAATCGCGCCGCCAACGTCCAGCGCTACCATCACGCGCAGCTCGTACTGGCCGGTGAATTTGCCGCTGTTATCCAACAGTGGGACTTCAGTCAGCAGCGTGGTGCCGGCAGGAATAATAGAGCGGTCAGACGCTACGGAGGCGCGGCCAATCAAAGGTACCGCGCTCGCGCCTTTCACCGGCGCATAGCTTGCGGGCTTGAAGAAGACAAAAGAAGGGTTCTGCTCAAGCAGCTCGCGCACTTGTGCTTCGCTGTGGGTTTCTCCCCAATGGCGAATGGCCTGCATCGACATATCTTCTTTCTTCACTTCACCACGGTCGATCAACACCTTGCCGATGCTGCGGTAGGCGTGACCATTTTTTCCGGCATAGCCGAAGAAGGTCAAAGGCTGGCCGTCGCCAAAATCGATGTAGCCGCTGCCCTGAACGTCCATAATGAAGTTATCCATCAGGGAGTTGCTGTAGGCCAGGACGTAGCTTTCGCTCAGCCCGCCGCTGTAGATTTCTGCACGGGATGGCAGCCGACCGCGTTTTGGCGGCATACGATAAATCGGGTACTGGAATTCACCCTGGCGGGTATGTCGAGCCTGAATGACCGGAGTGTAGTAGCCGGTAAACTGCACGTTACCGTAGTTGTCCGCCCCTTCCATCTGCCAGGCATCGAGGCCAAACTGTTTCAATTGACGAGTATCGCCGCCGGCACGCAGCCACTGCTGTACCGCATTATAGATATCGCTGCCATTACTATAGAGACGCGGAGACGCGGAACGAATCTGATTAATCTGCTCGGCATAGTCGCCGCCATTTATAGGCGCTCCTACCGCATCAGGCTGATTCACCAGTGAGAAAGGCTGGGAAAACTTCCCATCTTTATATTGTTGACCGCGATCGGTCGGTTTTGATGAACAGGCAGCCAGCATGGTTAACATGGCTCCCGCTGCTATGTACTTAATCCAACGTCCTTTCATTACTCTCTCGCCCTGCTGGTTGCCTCTGTATGCCTCGCCGAAGATAGCAAACGCGCCGCGAGAATTAAACGAGTTGAACGGCCTGCGTAGCAAAAACGTCTGTTCAGGGTCATTGTGCGGGTAAATTCAACAACCAATGGGAAATTCAGGCATTTCTGCCAAAAAAAGGTTGCAACAAAAAGCGAGCAGAGTATAGTGCGCATCCACGGACGCGGGGTGGAGCAGCCTGGTAGCTCGTCGGGCTCATAACCCGAAGGTCGTCGGTTCAAATCCGGCCCCCGCAACCAACTAAAAGTCGCTGGTTTAATAGCGCAATGATGAATAATCATTAAGAAAGTAGTATGACGGACGCGGGGTGGAGCAGCCTGGTAGCTCGTCGGGCTCATAACCCGAAGGTCGTCGGTTCAAATCCGGCCCCCGCAACCAACATTGAGAACACCCTTACGGGTGTTTTTTTGTTTCTGCAGCCTGAATCTCTTCCCACGACTTCCTTTTCTCACTCATTCTTCTTTAATCAACACTTTACGCACAACTGCGTCTTCCGGAAGCAAAACGCCGCCATCGGGTAAAACGGGCGTCATGAAGGGCACGGGTTGACCGCTATGTTTCTCAACAAGCACCGAGTGCGGCTCATTCTCCGCGAATAAATAGCACTCCCCCCACTGACGCAGCGCCACCACAACCGGGAACAAACTCATCCCCATCGGGGTTAAAACATATTCCTGATAAGCGGTACCGTCGGACGCGGCCTGCATATTCAGCACGCCAGCTTCAACAAGCTTACGTAATCGGTCAGAAAGAATATTTCTGGCGACTCCCAGACTACGCTGAAAATCCCCAAAGCGCCGGACGCCGTCAAACGCGTCGCGCACAATCAGCAGCGACCAGCGATCGCCAATGGCCTCGATACAGCGCGCTACCGGGCAAAACTGGTTGGCGCTATTTTGCTGTGACATTTTTTTCCCCTCAATCACCTGGTAAACAAGTTGCATTTTAAAACTCGATTATCTACGCTTCAATCAGTTTTGTTTTGCAACTAGATTATCCGGAGTGAGAGGATGCGGAAAACGTTATTTATCGAAGAGGCTGCCTGCTATGGGCAGCCTCAAAATGACACAATCAGGATGCCCACGAGTCTGGTGGCACTTTTTTCCATCGCCAGCGGCCTGAGCGTAGCGAATGTTTACTATGCCCAGCCTCTGCTGGATAACCTGGCGGAGGATTTTGGCATTAGCCATGCGGCCGTCGGCGGGCTTATTACGGCCACGCAGGTAGGCTGTGCCCTGGCTTTACTTCTCCTGGTGCCTCTGGGCGATTTACTGAATCGCCGTAGGTTAATGGCATTTCAGATTTTTGGCCTGATTGTCGCGCTCATCTCGGTGGCCGTTGCGCATTCTGCGCCAGCGCTGCTGATAAGCTTGCTCGCCGTGGGCCTACTGGGCACAGCCATGACCCAAGGGTTAATTGCCTATGCCGCCAGCGCGGCTGCGCCTCATGAGCGAGGGCATGTCGTGGGTTCCGCGCAAAGCGGCGTGTTCATTGGCCTGCTTCTGGCGCGCGTCTTTGCCGGAGGCATCAGCGATATTACTGGCTGGCGAGCGGTCTATATCTGTTCTGCTCTATTGATGCTGGTCATCGCTTTGCCCCTGTGGCGCAAGCTTCCAGAGCTGCCTGCGGCAACAGCAACCCGGCGCTATTTCACGCTGATAGGATCGATGTTTACCCTGCTCCGTCAGGACAAAGTGCTGCAAGTTCGTGGCGTCCTGGCGTTGCTAATGTTTGCGGCATTTAACGTTTTCTGGAGCGCACTGGTGCTGCCGCTCAGCGCCGCTCCCTACGGTTTCTCTCACACGGTGATTGGTGCTTTCGGGCTGGTTGGCGCAGTGGGGGCGTTAGCCGCCTCACGCGCCGGGAAGTGGTCAGATCGGGGGCTATCGCAGCGTACCAGCCTCGCGGCATTACTATTGCTGCTGCTGGCCTGGTGGCCGCTGTCATTGATGGCCTGGTCCCTGGGCGCGCTGGTGGTTGGGATTATTTTGCTCGATTTGGGCGGTCAGGCGCTGCACGTCACCAATCAGAGCATGATTTTCCGGGCGCCCCCAGAAGCCCACAGCCGGCTGGTAGGGCTGTATATGCTGTTCTATGCCGCCGGGAGCGGAGCCGGCGCGATGAGCACCACGCTAACTTTTGCTGAAGCTGGATGGCAAGGTGTATGCCTGCTGGGCGCGGGGATCAGTTTACTGGCGCTGATATTCTGGTGGTATACAAGAAAAGTAACGCGGTGATAATAATAAGGAGTGCCCGATACGTTGCGGCGCTCCTTGTTCATCTACCCTCTTCTCGCCAGCTTAGAACTGTCCGAGAAGTAGGCCTTGATGCCTGCGAGAATAGACTCTGCTACCTCCTGCTGGAATTTCGCCGTGCGCAGCTTGCGCTCTTCCGCGGGGTTACTGAGGAAGGCAGTTTCCACCAGAATAGACGGAATATCCGGCGCTTTTAGTACCGCAAACCCGGCCTGATCAACGCTGTTTTTATGCAGTTTGTTTACTCGCCCAAGCCGGTTAAGCACCTCTTTACCAAACTTCAGACTGTCGTTGATGGTCAGCGACTGCACCATGTCGAACATTGTGTGGTCAAGATAGCGATCCCCGCTTTTGCCAACGCCACCAATTAAGTCTGCGGCGTTCTGCGTTTGCGCCAGATATTTCGCCGCGGTACTGGTAGCGCCCTTGGTGGATAGCGCGAATACCGACGATCCGCGGGCGGCAGCCGTAGTAAACGCGTCAGCATGAATAGAAACAAACAGATCCGCCCGCTGCTTTTGAGCCTTAGCAACCCGTACCTTTAACGGAATAAACACGTCCTCGTTGCGCGTCATATAAGCCTTCATATTGGCCTCTTTATCGAGCAGCGCTTTCAGCTTGCGGGCGATGCTGAGCACAATATCTTTTTCGCGGGTCTTATTCGGACCAATGGCGCCAGGATCTTCGCCGCCATGCCCGGGATCGAGCATGATGACAATCGGGCGATCTCGCCCGGCTTTGCCAGGCTGCGGTCCTTTTTCCACCGGCATTTTCTTGTCCAGCTGGCCGTTATTGTAATCTTCAAGTAACGCGAGCAGCGGATCTTGTTCACTATTCATATTTGCCGGATAAAGATCCATCACCAGGCGTTCTTTAAATTCCGCTACCGGTGCCAACCCGAACAAATGTGGAGTAACGTTTTGTTTCAATTCAAAAACCATACGTACGGTCTTTGGGTCGAACTGGCCAACGCGCGCCGACTTAATAAAAGGATCGTCACCACGAACCTGGCTACCAATACCTTTTAAGACTGAATTTAAATGCGCCCCTTCTATATCCACCACAACTCGCTCAGGATTACTGAGCGCGAACTGGCGATATTTAAGCTGATGGTTCGACTCCAGCGTCACGCGGGTATAAGACGAGGCCGGCCAGACGCGCACGGCAATCACCTGGCTTGAGGCAGCAAAACCGACCTTGCTGACGCTCAACAGCCACATTGCTCCTGCACCCTGAAGTAAACGGCGGCGACTCATTAACGAACTGGAATCTGGCATGGCTCCCCTGAGCAATAATCATTAGTAGATGAATTTGTTTTTTGAGCCAAAAACTTTAGCGAAACACGCGGTTACTGTCATCTATAAAAGGGTAAACGTTCAGAAAAGGTCACACATCCCCATCGTTAAGGAATTTTATCCTGGATGAAAATTGGCGCTTGCACCCGGCACCATAAAAGAATAAAAATACATAAATTACGAATAAACATGCAATGAGGGTGTGCCGTGGTAAAGGAACGTAGAACCGAACTGGTCCAGGGATTCCGCCATTCTGTTCCCTATATTAATGCCCACCGGGGAAAAACGTTTGTCATCATGCTCGGCGGCGAAGCCATTGAACATGAAAACTTTTCCAGCATCGTCAACGACATTGGCCTGCTTCATAGCCTGGGTATTCGCCTTGTGGTGGTGTACGGAGCTCGTCCACAGATTGATGAAAATCTGGCAGAACACCATCATGAGCCTGTCTATCATAAGCATACCCGCGTCACTGATGCGAAAACGCTTGAACTGGTTAAGCAGGCGGCCGGGCTTTTGCAGCTGGACATCACCGCCCGGCTCTCGATGAGCCTCGGTAATACGCCGCTACAGGGCGCCCATATCAACGTGGTGAGCGGCAACTTCATCATTGCGCAACCTCTGGGTGTGGATGACGGCGTGGACTATTGCCACAGCGGGCGCGTTCGCCGCATTGATGAAGACGCAATTCACCGCCAGCTGGACAGCGGTGCTATCGTGCTGATGGGGCCAGTGGCGGTTTCGGTGACCGGTGAAAGCTTTAACCTCACCTCTGAAGAAGTCGCCACCCAGCTTGCGGTTAAGCTAAAGGCAGAAAAGATGATTGGGTTCTGCTCCGCTCAGGGCGTCACCGACGATCTGGGTAACGTCATCTCCGAGCTGTTTCCGAACGACGCACAGCAGCGGATTGAAGCGCTGGAAAGCACCGGCGATTACCACTCCGGTACCGTGCGCTTCCTGCGCGGTGCCGTTAAAGCCTGCCGCAGCGGCGTTCGCCGTAGCCACCTGCTGAGCTATCAGGAAGATGGCGCACTCCTGCAGGAACTGTTCTCACGCGACGGTATCGGCACGCAGATTGTGATGGAAAGCGCGGAGCAAATCCGCCGCGCTACCATCAATGACATCGGCGGTATTCTGGAATTAATTCGCCCGCTGGAACAGCAGGGTATTCTGGTTCGCCGCTCCCGCGAGCAGCTTGAAATGGAAATCGATAAATTCACCATTATTCAGCGCGATAACCTGACAATTGCCTGTGCGGCACTCTATCCGTTCCCGGAGGAAAGCATCGGTGAAATGGCCTGCGTGGCCGTGCATCCTGACTATCGCAGTTCGTCGCGAGGTGAAGAGCTGCTTAATCGCATCGCCAACCAGGCGCGGCAGATGGGGCTCAGCAAGCTGTTTGTATTGACCACCCGCAGTATCCACTGGTTCCAGGAGCGAGGCTTCCTACCGGTAGACGTGGAACTGCTGCCAGCGAGCAAAAAAGAGATGTACAACTATCAGCGTAAATCAAAAGTGCTGATGGCCGATCTGACCTGAAAAAAGGGAAGGCGTTTAGCCTTCCCCTTTCACTTTACTCCCCGGCGAAAATCGCCATTAGCCCGCTGCGGCGCTCCGTACGCGTGGCTATCGCTTTGTGTAGTACGCGCTCATCGGCATACAGCGACAGCCGCTTACGGGCGCGCGTTATCGCGGTGTACACCAGTTCACGCGTCACCACCGGTACAAACTGATTAGGCAGCACCAGCGCGGCATGGTCGAACTCAGACCCCTGAGATTTATGCACCGTCATGGCGAAAGCCGTATCGTGGGCAGGAAGGCGGCTTGGCTGAACTGATTTCACCGTCCCGTCCGGCATCGGGAACCAGACACGGAGCCCCTCTTCACGCTGCAACGCAATACCGATATCACCGTTAAATAAACCAAGAGAGCTGTCATTACGGGCAATCATCACCGGACGACCATCATACCAGCGCGAAAGAGCCTGAGATGGCCGCGGGATAAGCCGCGCCAGCACCAAAGCCTGTTCAATACGCTCGTTCAGGCCGCTCACGCCGAAGGGACCTTCACGCAATGCACACAGCAGCTGATAACGGCTGAAAGCGCTGAGGATTGTTGCAGGATCGGCCTGCTGACGCACCAGCTGCAAATAGGCACCATAGCCCCTCACCACCTCGGCTATCATTTCAGCGTAATCCTCAGGCTCAAGCAGCGGCTGCAGCGAGATATCCGTGAAACCCTGTCCAAAAGCGGCCTTCACCTGCCTGCTGTCACTGGCATTCACGGCAAACGCCAGCTGGCCGATACCCGACTGGCTGTCGAATCGGTAGCTCTTACGCAGCAGGCAAAGCCCGTCACGCAGCGCGCTTGCCCGGTTACTCTCACTTACGGGAACCGTACAGCCCGTGAGCCGCTGCAGTTGTTCCGCACGCTGCGCCGAATAACCGTCATTCACGTAATGGCAGATATCGCCCAGCACCGCCCCTGCTTCCACAGACGCCAGCTGATCTCTATCTCCCAGGAAGATAACCCTCGCCTGCTCTGGCAAAGCATCAATAAGCCGGGACATCATCGGTAAATCCACCATTGAAGCTTCATCCACCACCAGCACATCAAGGTGCAGAGGGTTACAAGAATGGTGGCGCAGGCGCTGGCTGTTTGGCTGCGCCCCCAACAGACGGTGCAACGTTGACGCCTCTTCCGGCAGGCGCTTTTTCTGCTCGTCGCTTAGCGGCAGCTGACGCAGCGCGCTCCCCAACGATTCCGTTAAGCGCGCAGCCGCCTTGCCCGTTGGGGCAGCAAGCTGAATACGCAGGGGCTGACCGTCAGAAAGCTGCACCAGCGCGGCCAGCAGTTTTGCCACCGTCGTGGTTTTTCCGGTGCCCGGCCCGCCTGAGATAACCGAGATACGGCGCGTCAGCGCGACCGCCGCGGCCACCTTCTGCCAGTCCGTCTGCTGGCTAAGGCCAAACAACTCGTCGAGACTGCGACGAAGCTGCGCCTCATCGAGCGCTATCGGTTGATTATGTTCGCCAAAAAATGCGGCTACCCGCTGCTCATTGCTCCACATGCGGTTGAGATAAAGCCGGTTGTCGATAAGCTTGAGTGGCGTGGGTTCATCGGCCGTGCTCACCGAATGCGCGGCCAGTAATGCACTTTTCCAGCCAGCCTCTGGCGCAGCTTCAGCAAAAAGTTGAGCCACCAGCTCAGGGTGTTTGCCCGCGAACACATATTCAGGTTTTATGCGTTCAAGCGGCAGGCACACATGCTCTTCGCCCGATTCGTGACTTAGCAATGCAGCCGCCAGCATAACGGCGGGCTGTTCATCGTTCGCAACCATCATCGCAAATTGCGAATCCAGCGGCCTGAGGGCTTTTAGCGTGACCGCCTGATTAAGTAGCTGCGACATGCTCACAGGTCCAACTCCTCTGTTTCCCCGGCAAAGAGCGCGTCCATCGCGTCAATCAGTGCTATATCTGGCCGGGTGGAAAAAATACCCTGCTCAGGTTTCCCCTGCTCCACGCCGCGCAGGAACAGATAAATCACCCCGCCAAAGTGCTGCTGGTAGTCATAACCTGCCATGCGATGGCGCAGGTAGCGATGCAGCGCCAGCGTATAAAGCTGGTACTGCAAGTCGTAGCGATGAGACTGCATTGCCTGAGCCATGGCTTGCTGGGTGTAGGCGCTGCTGTCCTCTCCCAGCCAGTTAGATTTATAGTCCAGCAGGTAGTAGCGTCCCTGCCAGCGGAAGACCAGATCGATAAACCCTTTAAGCATCCCCTTCACCTGACGGAAATCCAGAGGGGGGCAACCGGCAGAAAGCGGATCGTAACGGCGAATCAACGCGTCCAGCGCCGGAGCCTGTAGCTCATGCTCGATAGGTAAGTAGAACGCCAGCTCTACCTGTTTTTCCTTAGAAGAAAGTCGATTCAGGGCAACCCCGGCGGCATTGAGCGGTGCGGCAAGCACCTCCTCCAGCCAGCGGCTCACCACCGGCCCCCATTCGACGCTAAACCCGTTGGCAAGCAGGTGTTGTTCCGTTTTCTCGCTATCTACCGGCTGAGTAAAATCAACCTCTTCGAAAAGGCTGTGCAAGAAAGTGCCTGGCGAAGCGCCACGTGGGAAAGTATGCGGCGTAAGTAACGGCTCACTTTGCTCCGGGGCTTCCCCTACCGCGTCGACGTCAAGGCGCGGCACTAAATCCAGTACCCGGCTGCTGCCGTGCTGCTGCAGACCAGAATAACTGGTCACGCGCCAGTTATCCGAGATTCGACGCTTGAGCTGGCGGGCGGCAAGCTCTGGCAACACGCTGGAGACCGGCTGCCACGGAGAGTCATCACCGGGCGGTAGGGTTTCAACGTCAATGGCTTCGCTTTTGAGAGAATCCAGCGCCTGGCGCAGCCCTTCAGCATCAAGCGCTTCCCCTTTCTGCAGCAAATAGCCCAGCGCACTGAGGTGCAGGTCGCTGTTGCCTTTTTTTGCCCGGGAACCACGGAACAGCGGCGCCACGCCCAGGCTGCAGTGCCAGACGGAGCGGGTCAATGCTACATAAAGCAGACGTAAGTCTTCCGCCAGACGTTCTTCTTCGGCCAACCCCAGGCTTTCTGCATCGTTGCTTAAATCCAGAAGTGAGGTAAACGTTGTGCGATCGTGATACAGGCCGCTGCTCTGTGGGCGATAGTTGGCCACGAACGGCAGCCAGACCAGCGGGTACTCCAGCCCTTTGGATTTGTGAATAGTCACCACCTGCACCAGATGCTTATCGCTTTCCAGCCGCAGCTGTTGGCTTGACGCGTTACTGTCCGGCTCGGCAATGCGCTGCGCCAGCCAGCGCACCAGCGCGTGCTCGCTCTCCATTTCCACAGACGCTTCCTGCAGAAGCTCGCTGATATGCAGGATATCCGTCAGTCGGCGCTCTCCTCCCGGCGTTGCCAGCAGGTTTTCGGCAATATTTCTCGCTCGGATCAATGCTCTCAGCATCGGCATCACGCCGCGCTTGAGCCACAGCTCACGGTAATCAAAAAACTCTTCAACCAGGCTATCCCAGGCCAGCTCATCTTTGTTCAACGACTCGATAGTCAGTGCATCAAGGCCAAGCATGCTGGTAGCAATGGCGCTGCGCATCGCCGTTTCTATTTCCGGGGCCAGCACCGCCTGCAGAACCCACAGCAGCTCACGTGCTTCAGGGGTGGCAAATACGGAGTCACGATTAGAGAGATACACCGAAGGAATGTTTAACGCGCCGAGGGCATCACGCACGATGGCCGCTTCGCCCCGGCTGCGCACCAGAATCGTCATATCCGATGCCCTGAGCGGGCGAGATACATCCCCTTCCCAAAGCAGCGCTTCGCCGTGCTGACCGGCGGTTAGCCAGTCACGAATTTGCCGGGCACACTGCGTCGCCATAGCTTGTTGGTAATCACTTACACCTGTGCCATCGCCAGGCTGAAGCCACATTTTCACCGCCGCCTGGCGTTCGCCGCCGACGGTAAACCGCAGGCCACTATTGCGCGGGGCTGACTTCACCGGCAGGAAGGGGATCTGGCGGAATAAGAAAGGGTTTTCGACCTGCTGGAACAGCGTGTTTACGCCGTGGATCATCGCAGGCGCCGAGCGCCAGTTAGTGTCCAACGTGTAGTGGGCGCTCACCTCATGACGTGCTTTCATGTAGGTAAAAATATCAGCGCCGCGGAAAGCATAAATAGCCTGCTTCGGGTCACCAATCAGCAGCAGCGCGGTGTCTTGCTGCTGGATATACAGACGGCGGAAGATGCGGTACTGCTGGGGATCGGTATCCTGGAATTCATCGATCATCGCCACCGGAAAGCGCCCACGAATAGCCGCAGCTAAGGCATCGCCACCGGGCTGATGCAAAGATTCATCGAGCCGGCTCAGCATATCGTCAAAACCCAGTTCACCGCGGCGACGCTTCTCCTGCTGTACAATGTAGCGAATTTCCGCCATAGCCCTGGCTATCACCAGGTCGCGGAGCGTCAGCGGTTCCGCCAGCAAGGCATCTATCGCGCTGAACAGGCTGTGCCGCGGTACTTCGCCTTTTTTGGTTTTCTCTTCAAGCGTGCTTTGTGCAAACTTAGCCAGCGCGTCCGGGAGCTGATAGCTGGTCGTGTCCAGCTGCGCCCACTGGCCGACAATCTCCAGCCAGTTCGGTAAATGTTTGCTGCTGTAGCTGCGTTTATCTACGCCAGAATCGTTAATCAGGCTCGCCAGTTCATCCGCCGCCGCCCGCCACTGAGATTTGACGTCGTCGATGGCGGCGATAATCTTTTCATGTCGGGCCAGCAGCGTTTCGTCATCCGCCGGGGGCTGTTTCAGCTGCGGTTGCTCGCCCTGAAGCCAGCTATTGATATCCCGCAGAAGCGCCTCCGGACCGGACCATTCTTCACTCATCGCCTGCGCGACAGGTTTAGGCAACGGATAGCAGTGACGACGCCAGAAGTCAGCACAGGCGTGGCGGCGCAGCACGGACTCATCTTCGATAAGTTGCTGTTCAAACAACATTCCGGACTCAAAAGCATTGAGACTGAGCATCCGCTGGCAAAAACCGTGAATAGTGAAGATTGCCGCCTCATCCATTTGCTGTTCAGCTAACAGCAAGGTGCGCGCAGCGAGCTGCTTGTTCTCTATTCGGGCAAGCAGATTGTGTAGCAGGGGATTTTGAGTACGATTGCGAATGCAGGCGATGCGTAGTTCGTGGATATTTGCCCGAATACGGCCACGCAGTTCTTCCGTGGCCGCTTCGGTAAAAGTCACCACCAGCAGCTCTTCTACGCCGAGCGGGCGAGGAAAGGCATTCTCCTCCCCCAGCCCCAGCAGCAGCCGCAGGTAAAGCGCAGCGATGGTAAACGTCTTACCGGTGCCCGCGGAGGCTTCTATCAACCGTTCACCGAACAGCGGTAAACTTAAAGGATCAAGGGGCTGCGCGGCTACATCGGTCATTATTTCTCGCTTACTCGTGGTAACGTCTGTTGCAGACTGCTGGCCCCCTCCCAGGTTTTCCACCCTTTTGGTGCCGCATAGCCTGCTTTGCCGTTATGGCTACCGGAAATCTGTGACAGCACCGCCATCCCCTGGGGAGCTATCACTGCCTGATGGAAGAAATCAGCCAGCTTCTGCGGCGTTAATTTCTTAATTTCGGCTATCACTTTATCACGGGAATCAAACGCCATGTTTCGGCGATCGAAATCTTTGCTTAACTGCGCCGCCTCTTCCGCAAGGGTTTGTGGAGCCTGCTGCATCTGGGCAATCATCCCCTGCTGGATTTGGGCAAACTCGGCACCGCTCATACCGCGCAGCTTTTTCTCGATAACCGGGTAAAACGCCTTAAACCGTTTATACAGGTAAGCAGGCTGCTTATCGCTGCTTTGCAGCAGGAAGCCCACGCCCCACTGGCGGCCAATCGACATTGGGAAAGCAAATACCGCATAGCCAAGCTGCTCCTGCGTTCTCAGCTGATTATAGAACCACGGCTGAATAATCTGCCCTAACACAGAACCATAAGCGGTACTGGTAGCCTCGTCATAGCCTTTTGGCACATAGACCGCCGCCAGCGCTGAATCCGTGCTGCTTCCGGCCTTTTCAAACATTGCCAAATGCAGTTTATCAACCAGCACATCGTCATTACGGCACCACTCATTGCCCTTTGGCGCCAGCTGAGTTTTCACGTTTTCCGCGAGCCGTTTCGTCTGCTCCGGAGACATATTGCCAATGACCATAAACTCAGGACGCGCGTTGCTTTTCAAGCGCTCACGGTAATCAAGCACGTCTTTCAGCGTCAGTTCAGGCAGTAACGCTCGCCGGGTACTGCGCTCAAAATAAGGGACCTGAGAGAGCATCTGCACCGGTGAGATAGCCAGCTCAAAGGCTTTGCCTTTTTCCGCCGAGTCCATCATCTGTGCATACCAGGATTTGGCCTGATCCAGCTGCTCCTGAGTTGGGGTGTAGCTAAAATACCCCTTCAGCAGCGCCTCAAAAAGCTGCGGCAGGCGCTGAGTATAGCCGTTGGCGTTGATCATCAGCCCGCTATTGGCGTTAGAAGAAAAACCAATCCCGCCAACGGACGCCTGATTGCTTAATTCGTCAAGCGCGATGCCCGCCAGATAGTCGTTGATGGCAAACAGCACCTGATTTTTCGCGCTGTTCATCACCTGAGGATTACGCAGCACCAGCGTAACATCCGCTTTCGGCTCGTTGCCAAAATAGCGGCTCGGCATATACACCACGCGCAGATCCGGCTCGTGTATCAGCAGCTCAGGATGTTCGTACTGCTTCTCCGGCTTATAAAGCGTAAAGTCATCCGGAATGTAAGGGTTCAGCCGGGGCAGCTCAAGCTTGATGGCATCCGCTTTCTGCTGCCAGTCGGCGAAGGTCTGCGCAGGAATTTTGTTGACTTCATAAGGCGCATCCACAAAATAGGCAGTTTTATTATGCGGCTCCTGCGGGCTGATAAACCACACGCGGGCGTTTTGTGGCGTCATCATGTCCAGACGCGCTTTAATCGCCTCAGGATCGTACTGGTCGGCTATGTTAGCAGCATCCAGCGTATGGGCGACTGGCACACGCAGCATGGTATCCGCCAGCCATTCGATATAATCCATATCGCGGGTGATGGACGGGTAGCGGAAATCGAGATCCAGCACGTGGGCCAGCTCATCAAAATAACGCTTGTCGATTCCCTTAGAACGCAGCTGATTTAGATAGCTAAATACCGCGGCGACCACCTGGTCACGGTTGGCCAGCCCTTTATCCGTCAGGGAGACAGAGATGGCAAAGACCCCGCTATTGCCGGTAACCATCGGGTCAGAATCGGCCCGTACGCTCTCGGCCAGCCCCTGCTTTTGCAGCCAGTCTGACAGCGTATCGTGGCTGCGGTTACCGATCAGATAACCAATAAGTTCGTCGGTTTTGCTACGGAATTTATCGCTGTTGTTGTCGATACGAAATTCAATGCGTACCGCCTTACGCGGCATGGCCGGCACATAGTGGATAAATATCCCTTTTTGCGCGTCGGTCACCACCGGCACGTCTATCACCGGCTTTTCGATATTTTTATTGGGCACACGACCGTAGGTTTCGGCAGCTATTTTCGCCAGTTCCGGTAGCGGTTTATTGCTGTAGATAACCGCTTTCATCAGGTTCGCAGAATAGTATTTATCCCTGAATGCCACCAGTGCATCCAGCAGTTTGCTGCCGGGTTTGTCGCGTAGGGTTTCAAGGTTGCCGCCGGAAAAACGCGAGCCAGGATGAGCGGGGTTGATAGTTTCAGCGCTGACCTGCGCCATGCGCATACCGTCACGCGCACGTGCCATGGTCAGCTCGGCGTTCACCGCATTACGCTCACGCTCGGCGTATTGCGCCGCAAGATTAGGTTCAGCAATGGCGTCAGCCAGGCGGTCTACAGCACCATCGAGCGCGTCGTTTTCCACTTCCAGGTAAAACGCGGTGCGGTAGGTGGCGGTACTGGCGTTGTGGCTGCCGCCGTGTTTTTTGAGGAATTCGGACAGGCTATCCGGATCGGGGTATTTTTTGGAGCCCATCAGGGTCATATGTTCGAGGAAATGCGCGAGTCCGAGGTGCGCGTCAGGGTCTTCGAGCGATCCGACAGGCACCACCAGCGCAGAGAGCGACTTCACCGCCTGCGGATCGGAAACCAGCAGCACGGTCATACCGTTATCCAAACGAATAGCCTGATACTGACGAGGATCTTTTTCACTTTTACGAATGGTGTCCTGAACAGGTTGCCATCCGTTATCTGCCTGACTGAAGGGTGCCCAAAGAGCAACGAACAAGAAAAGCGCGGTAAACCAGGTGCTGCATTTAGGCATTAACAAACCTCGTCTTCACTAACTCACTCATCATTAACAACTTTTTGAAGCAATCCGTAGAACGCCGTTGTTGTATTTCGCCAGCCCTGAGCAAGAAGCGCATCATAAATGAACTCGCCGGGCTGTGCAATTTTTATACAATCCTTGTTCAGGATTGGTTGAAACGGAACAGCGGCAGAAGGTAACGCTCGGCTTCTCTGATAATGGCGTCGTAGTACTCCGCATCAAGCGTACGGTACAAACGTTGCAGCCAAATATCAGCGCCTTCACCTTCGACCATATGGTTTCCTTCCCAGGCAGCCAGCAGCTTATTGCGCGCTTTCTGCTGCGTCTCCTCATCCCATAAAATGGCATTATTTAGCGGGTCGTAACAGGTTTTTATCCATGCACCACCGCTGTTGTGTAATAAGAGCAGCGGCTGGCACAAACCTTCTTTATACCCCTCAAGCAGTTGCGTCAGATATTTATTGGCCTGCTCCCTCTCCATGTGCGGGAAACGCCACAGTGAATCTTTGCGTCCGTACATCCGGCTTTCGCCAGCGTAACCGCAGGCACAGTAGACGAGATGCTCAATCCAGAGCTGCATTCCGTGGGCGACATTCAGAACGGAGGGGCGCCAGCGTAATAATCCATCTTCCTGTACGTCCGACAGCCAGCCCGTCACTCTGGTTCCGTCGAGGTGAAGATCAACTTCACGACTCTCCCCTTTTTGTCGCTCAGACAACACTTTTTCAGCCAGTGAATTCATTTCATTGCGCTGATTTTCCCAAAGGATTTCACCAAAAGCACCGTACGGCAGAACACCTGCGGCCCTATAACGCACAAACAGCTGGTGCGGATCTTCTTGCTGGACAAGGGTATTAAGCAGGTGCTGGTTTAGCTGAAAACGATCGAGCACGTCGAGGGTAAAGGGCTCTTCATCCGGTAATTCCGTATCTTCAAGGCGGAAATTAATCCCCAGACGCATTTGGAAAAATGCCCGCACCGGGTGCCGCCAAAAGCGCTGTAGCTGCTCAAGGGATATTTCGTCGCAGGGCTCAGCAGTCAGAGGTTGAATAAAGTGAGCATGAGCCTGCCCGTTGCCGCTGGCCGCTGGCAGCCATTCCTCGGCGAAGCTCTGCTGCTCGCCTTCGGCCAGGTAGTTACTGCTGTCGAAAGGCGTGCGGGCATGAAGCGTCACCAGGTGCTTTCTCACCTGCTCGCTGCTGTCATCGGCATTGCATTCGGCATCACCGGGGAGGTAATGACTGCGGGCAACATAGTCCAGCAGCTCCTCCACCAATACCGATGGATAGCGCCTGCTGTTATCCTGAATAGAGCGACCGATGTAGCTAATGTAAAGCCGCTGCTGCGCCGAAATGAGCGCTTCCAGGAACAGGTAGCGGTCATCATCACGACGGCTACGGTCACCGCGCTGCGGGTGCTGGCTCATCAGGTCAAAACCCAGTGGCGCAAGCGTGCGCGGGTAGACGCCGTCATTCATGCCTAGCAGGCAAACGACCTTAAATGGAATGGCGCGCATCGGCATCAGCGTGCAGAAATTCACCGGCCCGGCGAGGAACCGCTGGCTGATACGCTCCTGATCAAGACGCTGAGCCAGCTCATCGCGCAGCAAGGTGAGTGGCACAGGCTGCTGGTAGGCAGCCTCGGTCCCTTTCTCTATCATCTCCTGCCACTGCTGCTCAATCAGCGCCAGCGCCGCTTCTGTTTCACTATCAGGCAGGAAGAAGCTGTTCAGCATTTCCCTGCAGAGCGGCAACCATTCATCTAAAGGGCGATCTTGGGTTAATAGCTGGCGCCAGCGGTTAAGCTGCATCAGCAGCTCCGCAAGCTGCCCCACCAGCTCGGCAATCAGGCCACTGGACTCATCGTAGGGCAGTACGGAATCCCAGACCCCGGCCTGGCTTTCCATCGCATAGCCAAGCAGCATGCGGGTCAGGCCAAACCGCCAGGTGTGCTGCCCGGTAGCCGGAAGCGCCAGCTCACGAACGTTGTCGTCATCAATGCCCCAGCGTATGCCGGACTCATTGACCCATTTACGCAGATAGCGTAGCCCTTCCTCGTCGATAGCAAAGCGCGCGGCCAGCGCGGGCACTTCCAGCAGTGCCAGCACATCTTCTGCCGCAAAGCGGCTTTCCGGTAACCCCAGAAGCAAAATAAACGCCTGAAGTGCAGGATGCGCCTGCCGAGCACGGCGGTCAGAAATGGCAAACGGCAGCCAGCGTTCATCGCGAGCGTTGCCAAACACGGCCTGAATAAACGGGCTGTAGCTATCGATGTCAGCCACCATCACGATGATGTCGCGTGGCGTCAGTTCAGGGTCGGCTTCCAGCATCGCCAGCAGCTGGTCATGCAATACTTCCACTTCCCGTTGCGGACTGTGGCATTCATGGAACGTCAGCGAACGATCTTTAGGATCTAACTGTCGTTTATGGTCGCTTTGCTCATACTCTTCCGCCGTCAGCCCCAGAACCTGCGAGTCTTTCAACTCCAGCAGATCATGCTGCAGCCCATGCAGGAGATTGTCAGGATCCAGATCGACAAAAACATCAACTTCTTCAAAACGTTCCAGCTCGGAAAGCAGGAACGAGTAGTCACGCCCCAATTTCCCCCAGGAAGCCAGTAGGGCATTCCCCACGTCCTGTTCACCCCGTTCGTTAAACAGCAAGGAAGCGCTGTCATTGTCTTTAAACAGCGCCAGCTCCCGGTCAGCCTGGTGTAAGCGGCGGCGGCGGCTAACGAGACGAGCAAGAAATGCAGGATCTTTAATATCGCCCCAGTAGTAGCGGCATGGGTTAGTAAACAGCACATGAACGTCAATATGTTTGCCCAACGCCTGAAGCGCCTGCAGGTAAACCGGCGGCAGCGCGGAAATACCGCAAATAAAGACGCGAGGCGGAAGTCCCGGAGGACAAACATCACTCTTCTCAAGGGCGGTAATGAAGCGCTGGTAAAGATTGGCACGGTGCCATTCAGGCTGCCCCAGCTGAGCCGTATAGCGCACAAGCTCTGCCCACAGCGGAGCCTGCCAGAGCTGAGACTCTCCCGCCCCGTCCACAAGCTCGCCTTTTTCCCAACGGCTGAGCCAGCCAGGGCGGTAAACAAGGTACTGGTCATAGAGGTCGGCAATACGGGAAGACAACTGGAACAGCTTACGGCTGCTGTCGTCCTCCTGCAGATAATGGTTAAGCAGCGTAAATTCCGGCTTCTCGAGCATGTTCGGGATAAGCGTCATCAGCTTCCAGCTCATGCTCTGCTTATTGAAGGCACTTTCTTTTGGAATACCCGGCAGCACACGGACAAACATGTCCCAGATAAAGCTGGCGGGCAGAGGGAATTCAATATTTGCCGCGATGCCAAACTTCTGCGCCAGCGTCATTTGCAGCCATTGCGCCATCCCGGTGCTTTGTACCAGCACCACCTCCGGCTCAAAAGGATCCGGCAGGGGCTGACGTTCCACAATGAACTCCATGATGGCTTCCAGCACATCGAGGCGGTTGGAATGGTAGACACGCAACATGAAATCGCTACTCCTGACGTTGTTCTGGCCGCGGACAATCCAGCCTCAAAAGCTGTGCGGTTCGGCCCTCTGGGCTTGTTACAGTAACGTCGATGCTGACACATCCCAGGGAAGATGTCTGCTGTTGACGCACATTCCATAATTCTGATGGCGCTGGCACATCCGGTTCAGTTTGTTCACGGGCCACACGCCAGAGCTGCCTGAGCTGCCATTGGCTTATAAAACCCTGCTGCAATTCGCGGTGGTAACCCAGTAGCGCAGTAATAACGATTGCAAAAAGCGCCAGTGCACATAGCACCTCTGGAAGGCTAAACCCGCCCTGACGGAGCATTAACGAGGAAGATGGCATAAGGCATCATCCAGCAACGGGCAAAAGTCCAGCCAACCGTGCGCCGACGCCACTAGCTTTCCTCCCTGCATAACGCCCCAGCGCCAAAGCGTAATGGGCAACGCATCCCCCGCAACAGAACCAGATGCGGCAAGCAGCGCCTCACCTTTTTCTGTTTGATGGAGGCATGCATGCCAGGCATGCTGTTGCTCATTGAGGCACTGCCACTCTTCCTGCGACTGCCAGCGTTGTCTTTCTCCCCACGCCAGTGCAGACCGGGCGGCAGCTTGATTTTTAATAAACTGAATTTCAGCGGCAACCTCGAAGCCCTGAACGCTGAGCTGCTGCGAAAGCCCTCGCAACATCAGGGACCCCACCGCCAGTAACATCAATACCATCAGTAGAGAGGTACCGCCTTTCTCATGCTCACAGTTCATAGGTTTTCCCCACTGACAGCGTAGCTTACTTCGACGGGGCGGCCGCCCTGAGTCAAACGGGACGCCAGTCTGATGATAAATAAAGGCCGGGCTGTTTTACGATTTTGGCGCGTAACAGAAAAATGCTGCACCACCAATCGCGCCGGGTCAGACATTTTTTCCCAGCCATTGCCTTCACAGTTTTCCACGCCTTTTTGGGTTTCCAGGCCACCGTCACGTAAACGATAGCCAATCTGTTCACTTTGGCTGCCTGCAGGGGCATCCCAGCGGCCATTACCGTTAGCATCCCACTGCACCAGGACGCAGCTTCCCTGGTTCATTAGCTTTATGCCCTCTCCCCGGCACTGGCCCCGGCAATAACCAGCACGCTGCAGATTCTTTCCAATACCAAATGCCATCTGCCACATTGCCTCCTGCTGTGCGACAAAAGTGTGTTCACGCATAATGTCCCTCTGCAAGGCAGGAAACAGGCGCGAAGTGCCTAACAGCACAGCGCTGCTCAATGCCATAGCGATAAGCGTTTCCAGTAACGTAAACCCGCTTTGAGGATTCAGCATGGCTTCTCTCCGGACAGCTCGCACAGGCGCGTACGCCCCCAAACCGATAGCGTCACCTTCCATCGTCCAGCCTGACTTCTGAGAATAATATGGCCGGGCCATGCGGTATTGTGCACGCCATAAAAGCCTAAGCCGCTGGTCATCTCCTCCACTGAGATACCTTCAAATTCAGGCATAAATACCAGGCGGCGGTTTGCCAAACAGCCTCCTTCAGCGGAACGGCTTGCCAGGCACCAACTTTCCCCCCTCTTATTCAGCGTTAAAAGATGGGTTCGGTTATGCCAGTTCGCGTCGTTGCGCAGCCGTAAAAGAAAGTGATTTAGCTGCTGGGCGGTTTGCCACAGCTGCGCTCTTTGCTGCCAGCGATGCCAGCCCTGAAGGCCAGAGGCGCTGAGTGCGGCAACAATAGCCATCACGACCATAACCTCAATGACGCTAAAACCTCGTTGATTTGTCTTCATGAACGCGAGTGTGGCAGCGGCGTTTAAATCTGCCAGAGGGAAAACGCAGGGATGGGGCAAATGCCGGAGCATAATTGAAGAGTTGCAGCATTTTTCACGGCCGCTGGAACCAACGCCGAAGAAGAGAAATCAGGATAAAAAAACCGGCGCACAAAGGCACCGGTTCTGTCACGCTGTAAGCTGTTACACGGCAACAGGCGCTTTGATCGCCGGATGCGGATCGTAGCCTTCAATGTCGAAGTCTTCGAAGCGGTAGTCGAACAGCGACTCAGGCTTGCGCTTAATGACAAGCTTAGGCAAAGCGCGTGGCTCGCGGGTCAGCTGCAGGCGAGTCTGTTCTAAGTGATTGCTGTACAGGTGCGTATCGCCCCCGGTCCAGACGAAGTCACCGACTTCCAGGTCGCACTGCTGCGCCATCATATGCACCAGCAGCGCATAGCTGGCGATGTTGAACGGCAGCCCAAGGAAGATATCGCAGGAGCGCTGATAAAGCTGGCAGGAGAGCTTGCCGTCGGCCACGTAGAACTGGAAGAACGCGTGGCAAGGCGCCAGCGCCATTTTATCCAGCTCGCCTACGTTCCATGCAGAAACGATGATGCGTCGGGAGTCCGGGTCATTTTTCAGCTGGTTCAACACGGTGGTCAGCTGGTCAATATAGCGCCCGTCAGGTGCTGCCCAGGAACGCCACTGCTTGCCGTAAACCGGGCCAAGGTCGCCATTTTCATCCGCCCACTCGTCCCAAATTGTGACCTTATTTTCTTTCAGGTACGCAATGTTGGTATCCCCGTTAAGGAACCACAGCAGCTCATGAATAATCGACCGCAAGTGACATTTTTTGGTGGTAACCAGCGGGAACCCTTCCTGCAGGTTGAAGCGCATTTGATGCCCAAAAATAGACAACGTGCCAGTACCGGTACGGTCCGCTTTCGGCGTGCCCTCTTCGAGCACTTTTTTCATCAAATCAAGATACTGTTTCATGTCACCTCACGAAAGTTGCTGCTGTGGACGGCGGTAAGCCCAGACCATCATGGCGATACCGGCAACAATCATCGGAATCGACAGAATCTGCCCCATGCTGATGTACTGCACCCAGGTGCCGGTGAACTGCGCGTCCGGCTGGCGGAAAAATTCCACGATGATGCGGAACGCGCCATAGCCGATCAGGAACAGGCCAGATACCGAGCCCATCGGGCGAGGCTTACGAATAAACAGGTTCAGAATGATGAACAGCACAACCCCTTCCAGCGCCAGCTCATAAAGCTGCGACGGATGGCGCGGCAGCACGCCGTAAGTATTGAACAGCGACTGCCATTCCGGATGCGTTGCCAGCAGACCAACGTCTTCACTGCGCGAGCCAGGGAACAGCATGGCGAAGCGGAAGTTAGGGTCGACGCGGCCCCACAGCTCACCGTTGATAAAGTTGCCGAGGCGACCCGCGCCAAGACCAAACGGGATAAGCGGAGCAATAAAGTCGGAGACCTGGAAGAAGGTACGTTTGGTGCGGCGTGCGAACCAAATCATGACGCAGATAACACCGATAAGCCCGCCGTGGAAGGACATACCGCCGTCCCAGACCTTGAACAGGTACAGGGGATCGGCAAGGAAGACCGGCAGGTTGTAGAAGAAGACATAGCCCAGACGGCCGCCCAGGAACACCCCGAGGAACCCTGCATACAGCAGATTTTCTACTTCATTTTTCGTCCAACCGCTGCCTGGACGGCTGGCACGACGTCCGGCAAGCCACATGGCAAACACGAACCCAACCAGGTACATGAGCCCGTACCAGTGCAGGGAAACCGGCCCGATGGAGAAAATCACCGGGTCAAATTCAGGGAAACGCAGATAGCCACTATTCATCTGTCACCACAAGCTATTGTTACCCCGCCAAAAAATCAAAGGCGGGTTGCAAGTACGCACCGCTATCGATGCGCTCCGAAAGCAGCGGATCATAGCACAAACGGCCTGAGTGATTGATTATGGAAGTTGTAAAAGATATGTAATGTCCCGATGATGCCGGGACACCTAAGGCAATGCACGACGTACGTGGGAAATTAAAACTACACAAGGCATCAAAGAAAACGAACAGGGAAAACCCTTTCAGGGTTTTCGGCTGATAAATCACAACAAGGGAAAAACCACGTTTTATCCCTTGTTGTCAGGTGAGGATAATGTCCCGATGGCACCGGGACATACTGAGTAACTTAACGGCCGCCGCGAATCAGGCCGCCCATTCCTCTCCGCTCCATAAAGGCCGCGATCTGGTGGCGAACTTCCGTCGCCATTTGCGCCTCGAGGCTGCGCTGGGCGAGTACCTCGGCCTCCTCAAGATTGATATGGCGCAGCAGGTATTTAATACGCGCGACAGAGCGGCCGTTCATCGATAGATGACGGTAGCCCATGCCCACCAGAATCGCCACACACATAGGATCACCCGCCATCTCTCCGCACAGACACAGGTCGATGCCGTAGCGTTCCGCCTCGCGGGCTATCAGATTCAGCGTGCGTAACATTGCCGGATGCAGGCTGTCGTAAAGGCTGGCTACCCGGGTGTTATTGCGGTCCACCGCCAGCAAATATTGAGTGAGATCGTTAGTGCCTACCGAGATAAAATCAATGCGCTCTGCGAGGTGACCCAGCATAAAGACCATTGAAGGCACCTCAACCATAACCCCAAGCCTTAACTTAGGCAGTTGATAACCTAACTCCTCTTCCACTTCTCGCCCGGCTCGATCGATCAATCTACGGGCATCGTCGATTTCATCAATACTGGTGATCATCGGCAGCAGAATGCTGAGATTGCCGGTAGCCGCGTTTGCCCGCAGCATCGCACGTACCTGGATCAGGAAGATCTCCGGCTGGTCGAGCGTGATACGAATGCCCCGCCAGCCAAGGCAAGGGTTCTCTTCACTGATAGGCATATACGGGAGCTGTTTATCGGCCCCAACGTCCAGCGTGCGTAGCGTAACAGGCTTGTCGTTAAACATCTGCAGCATCCCCTGATACTGTGCGACCTGCTCTTCTTCAGATGGGAAGCCGCTTTGCAGCATAAAAGGGATTTCGGTGCGGTACAGCCCGATGCCGTCGATACGACTTCCTAGCTGCTCTTCATGTTCCGGGCTAAGCCCTGCATTCAGCATGACCTGAACCCGCTCCCCGCTTTTTAGCGCGGCGGGCTGCTCAACGTCGTCTTCTGCAAGGCGGCTGAGTTCATTCTCTTCGCTAACCAGGCGCTGGTATTCCTGCAGCAGGACCGGCTCAGGATCAACCAGCAATTCACCGCGATAACCATCCACCACCAGCATACGGTGATGCAGCACCGAAGGCTGAATATCCGCCCCCATAACGGTTGGGATGCCGAGCGCACGCACCATGATGGCAGCATGAGAGTTTGCCGCACCGTCGCGCACGACTACGCCCGCAAGGCGCTTCTGCGGCAGCTCGGCAAGGGTGGTGGCAGAAAGCTCATCGGCAACCAGAACAAAGCGCTCGGGCCAGGTATTCGGGCTCTGGATAGTGTCGTCGAGGTGAAATAGCAGGCGCTGCCCCAGGGTTTTGAGGTCTCCCGCCCGCTCTTTCAGGTAGCTGTCAGAAAGGCTGGCAAACTGTTCGGCAAACTTTTCCACAACCGTTTTTACCGCCCATTCGGCTACCGAGCCTTTGTCCACCTCGGCAAAAAGCTCACGGCGAAGGCGCGCATCGGTTAACAGGTGAGAGTAAAGATCGAAGATAGCCGCGGTCTCTTTCTGAGCCCCGGCGGCAAAGCGTTTGCTGTAGCGGCGAAACTCCCCGGAAGCCTCTTCTAGCGCGGCGGTAAGACGCTCACGCTCCAGCGCGGTATCCAGAGTGGATGCCTCAAAGACCTGCTCCATCAGCGGGACGGTGGTGTCCATCCAGCCTTCAGCAATGGCCACGCCAGGCGAAGCGGGCAGTGCGCGAATACGGGTCTGTCGATATTGCCCGAACAGCGCAGCCAGCTGTGACTGGGATAAAATCCCGGCCATCTGCGTGGCCAGCGTAACGAGGAAAGACTCTTCGCTCTCATCGTATTGCCGGTGTTCACGCTGCTGGACAACCAGCACCCCCAAAAGCTGACGGCGCTGGATAATCGGTACCCCAAGAAACGCACGAAAACGCTCCTCTTTTACGGCAGGTACATATTTAAAGCTGGGGTGTTTTTGCGCATCGGCAAGGTTAATCGGCTCTGCGAGCCGACCAACCAGGCCGACAATACCTTCGTCAAAGGCAAGCGTAACGGTACGGCCACGCGGTTTTTTTAAACCACGCGTCGCCATTAAGTAAAAACAGCGGCGCTCATGATCGGCGAGATAAACCGAGCAAACCTCGGTATCCATCGCAAGGCAGATGTCGGTAACCAGGATATCCAGCGCCTCATTGAGGCGCGGGGCACTGGCGACCTTTTCGACTATTTCTCGCAGACGGGTGAGCATTTTTCGCGTGACTTAACCT
The DNA here is from genome assembly GCF_036500665.1 of Cedecea sp. NCBI lineage: Bacteria > Pseudomonadati > Pseudomonadota > Gammaproteobacteria > Enterobacterales > Enterobacteriaceae > Cedecea > Cedecea sp. Next base: position 77,713 of record NZ_DASYBS010000096.1, on the reverse strand, counting down.
CTTTTACGTCGCCAGGCCGGCGAGTTATTACGTGGTGGCGTAACTTCCTGCAGCGGCATAACCACGCTGGCAAACTCTTTCATTACCCGGCGATAAACATCGCGCTTGAATGAAACAACCTGACGAACCGGATACCAATAACTGACCCAGCGCCAGCCATCAAATTCCGGCGTGCTGCTGGTTTGCATATTGATCTCGCCGTCGCTGCTCAGCAACTGCAAAAGAAACCATTTTTGTTTTTGGCCGATACAAACCGGCTTTGTGTCCCAACGCACCAAACGTTTAGGTAATTTGTAACGCAACCAGTTTCGGGTCGAGGCAAGAATGCGAACATCTTTTCTCTGCAGACCGACTTCTTCGAAAAGCTCCCGGTACATTGCCTGTTCAGCGGACTCGCCAGGATTAATGCCCCCCTGAGGAAATTGCCAGGAATGTTGGCCAAAACGCCGTGCCCACATCACCTGTCCCTGCCGATTACATATTACGATCCCAACGTTGGGGCGGTAGCCATCATCATCGATCACCGGACTACCTCAAAACAAACTTAGATTGCATCGATTGTTTCATACAAGTGTCAGGCGGTAAACCACTCTCTCGGCGGCGTTTACGTGGAATAACATTTGAATAACTCACAAAAGATAGCTGGGTTATAAACAGGGGATGGTAAAAACCGGCGGCTTTATTCACTTTTTCTGTGGATATAACTGTGAAGAACTATCGAATTACATCGGGACAACTTGGGACAAGTAAAATCAGCAGCAATCCAATCACTAATTAAAATTGTTATTTTTCATAATGATAACACCAAAAAAATGACACGCGAAGTTCATAATGTGATGATCATCACACATGAGGATCGTCGACTGATGAAAGATCGAGCAATGTCGTTTTTATCCACAGATTGTGCAAACAAGTTAGTCACAAATCGGTGATAATTTGTATTTTACCGCCCCGTCAAGGCTGTAAATGGAACCAGTAGTCGAGCTATTTCCCAGTTATCCCACTTTTCTGTGGATAACTGGGTGTAAGATCCTGTTCATTGTCAGTGACCAGATTTGGAAAAGCGTTTTTAACGCCGCACTCGCTGGACGAAAGCCTAAAAAAACTCATTATAAATCATAATATTGTTAATCTTATACTCAGAGGGCTAAACTAACCTTTCGCTGTGAACAAATGGCGTTCATTTTTTAACCAAAAAACATCAACGAGTTATGCAACCAATACGTCCGTTAAGCACGCCCCCGAAATGTGAAGCCGACCTGCTTCGGCAGGCCAGATTAGTCGCAGGTTATACCCTGGGCGAGCTTGCGGCTTACGCCGGGCTAAAGGCACCGGCAGACTTAAAGCGAGATAAAGGCTGGATTGGTATTTTGCTGGAACAGTGGCTTGGCGCCAGCGCAGGCAGCAAACCCGAACAGGACTTTGCCGCCCTCGGCATCGAGCTGAAAACGATCCCGGTAGATAACCTTGGCCGGCCGCTGGAAACCACTTTTGTTTGCGTAGCCCCCCTGACCGGCAATAGCGGCGTGGTATGGGAAACCAGCCACGTGCGGCATAAACTCAAACGTGTACTGTGGATCCCGGTTGAAGGCGAAAGACAAATCCCATTAGCCGAGCGGCACGTGGGCTCGCCACTGCTTTGGAGCCCCTCAAAGGAAGAGGAGCAACAGTTGCGTCTGGACTGGGAAGAGCTGATGGATTTGATTGTTCTGGGCCAGGTTGAGCGTATTACCGCCCGCCACGGAGAGGTTCTTCAACTGCGGCCAAAAGCAGCGAACAGCCGGGCGCTAACGGAAGCCATCGGTGCTGACGGCTCCCCCATTCTTACTCTACCGCGTGGTTTCTATCTGAAGAAGAATTTCACCGCCGCGCTGCTGGCACGGCATTTCACGCTCTAACAATGGCGGGGGAAGCGAATCCAGGGTTATGTCAGCGTGGCCCGGATAATGTTACATTTCCCCTACGCCATTAAGAATTTGCCGCTTTATTTCCCCTATTCATCAGGTTATTACTAAACTTATTAACTGAATCCTTCCTGACGAGGAAAATAATGATGACTAAATGGGCAGTAGCAATTTCCGCCATTGGCCTTGCCTTCGCCGTTTCCGGCTGCAGCAGTGACTATGTGATGGCGACAAAAGATGGGCGAATGATTTTGACCGAAGGCAAACCTAAGGTTGATGAAGATACCGGTCTGGTAAGCTATCGCGATCAGCAAGGCAATGAAATGCAGATCAACCGTAACGACGTTTCCCAGATTATCGAGCGCTAGTCTCGCAGGGTCAGCCCGTCGGCTGGCCTGACGACTTTTCTTGCCTCCCCTCTTTCGCTTTGCCTCCTCCTCTGCCATGTTTATAGACCTTTTTGTCGGGTAGCGATACCTGACGTGGTCAAAAGAACAACAGGAAGCCGGCTATGCACTATCACCGTATCCCACACAGTTCACTTGAAGTCAGCACGCTGGGGCTGGGAACCATGACATTTGGTGAACAAAACAGCGAGGCCGATGCCCACCAGCAGCTCGACTACGCCGTGAGTCAGGGCGTCAATCTAATTGATGTCGCGGAAATGTACCCGGTGCCGCCGCGCCCGGAGACCCAGGGCCTAACGGAAAGCTATGTCGGAAGCTGGCTGAAAGCACGCGGTAACCGTGAGAAGTTGATCATCGCGTCTAAAGTTAGCGGCCCGGCCCGTAATAACGACGCGGGCATTCGCCCTAACCAGATCCTCGACCGCAAAAACATTCGTGAAGCGCTGGACGCCAGCCTCAAGCGTCTGCAAACCGATTACCTCGATCTCTACCAAGTGCACTGGCCGCAGCGCCAGACCAACACCTTCGGTAAACTCGGCTATACCTGGAGCGACACCACGTCACTGCCGGTAACGCTGCTGGAAACGCTTGAAGCCCTGACGGAATGTCAGAAAGCCGGGAAGATCCGCTATATTGGCGTCTCAAACGAAACCGCCTGGGGCGTGATGCGCTATCTCCAGCTTGCTGAGAGACACGATCTGCCGCGCATCGTCACGATTCAAAACCCGTACAGTCTGTTAAACCGTAGCTTTGAGGTTGGCCTGTCTGAAATAAGCCAGCACGAGGGCGTGGAGCTGCTCGCGTATTCTTGCCTCGCCTTTGGCGTACTGTCGGGCAAATACCTGAACGGGGCAAAACCGGCTGGCGCCCGCAACACGCTCTTTAGCCGTTTTACCCGCTACAGCAGCGAACAGTCCCAGAAAGCCGTTGCGGCATACGTCGAGATAGCCAAACGCCATAATCTGGATCCGGCGCAGATGGCGCTGGCCTTCGTTCGCCGTCAGCCGTTTGTCGCCAGCACGCTGCTCGGCGCAACCACGCTGGAACAGCTGAAAACCAACCTTGAAAGCCTGCATCTGACGCTAAGCGAAGAGGTGATTGAGGAAATTGAAGCGGCGCACCGTATTTATACCTACCCTGCACCGTAAAGAAATATGGCCCCAGGCTAAGCCGGGGGCCATTTTTTTAACTTTTTTGTCTAACCTGCCACAGCCACAGCGCGCTAATCGCCAGCGCGAAAACGACGCCAAATCCGATCCCTACGCCGACTATCGGCGCGCCAATTTTGACCGCCAGTGAGAACAAGCCAAGCATCAGTAACATGGCGGTGTTCTCCCCAAGATTCTGCACCGCAATAGCATTTCCCGCGCCGACAGTGTGCTTCCCGCGCTCCTGAAGCAGCGCATTAAGCGGCACCACGAAGAAACCGCCCAGAATACCAATTATCATCAATAGGGCATAAGAAGGCAGCAGGGCATGCTGGCAGGCAAAGATAGCCACTCCAACGCCAATCAATATCCCGGCGGGCATGCAGCGGGCGACCGTTTCCAGCGTCACCAGTTTGGCGGCAGCACCCGCACCAATCACAATCCCGACGGCAACCATTGCATTCAGATAAGTCGGCGTCGCGTTATCCGTGATCCCTAAAGCAACCGGTACCCACAGCACCAGCAGGAAACGCAGCGTAACACCCGCGCCCCAGAACAGGCTGGTGCCAACCAGCGAGAATCGCGTTTCTCCGCTGCGCCATAGACTGCGGCAGGCGGAAAAGAAGCTGTGCGTCATCGGCTTAAAGCGCCATGACTGCCCGGGACGCGCGGCGGCAAGTTTAGGGATAAAGACGTTGGCTATCACCGCCCCGCCATAAACCAGCGCACAGACCACTAGCGCCGCCGTCAGGTTCCAGTCTGCCAGCACGCCACCTGCCACCGACCCAAGCAGGATCGCGGCAATGGTAGAAGACTCCATCAGGCCGTTGGCTTTCACCAGCCTGTCCCCGGTAGTGAGCTCGCCGAGAATGCCGTATTTCGCCGGGGAATAGGCCGCGGCACCGATGCCCACCAGCGTGTAGCCGACAAAGGGATTCAGCCCCACCGCAATCACCGCCGCGCCAACAAGCTTTATACTGTTCGCCAGCATCATCACTCGTCCTTTGGCGAAGCTATCGGCCACCTGCCCCACAAAAGGTGCAAACAGAATGTAAGCCCCGACAAACACCATCTGCAGCACCGGCTGGCTCCAGTCCGGATAGAACTGCTGCTTGAGCACCGCAAGCGTGGCAAACAGCAGCGCATTGTCGCCAAAGGCCGATAAAAACTGCGCCGCGGTCACCGCCATCATGCCCCGGGACCACAAAGAACCGCTATTGCCAGCCTGTTCAGCCATGGGCCTTCTCCGCTTCATCAACCTGTGCTTTCAGGGTGACAAAATCTGGTTTTCCGCTGCCCAGCACCGGCAGCTGTTTGAGGAAGCGAATATCGCGCGGCACCGCCAGCTCGGGCACGCCGTGCTCACGCGCATAGCGCAGAAGTTTTTCGCGGTTAAGCTCGCTGTCGGTCGTAAACAATACTAAAGCTTCACCTTTAGCGGCGTCGTGCTTAACCACCGTGGCATGCAGTTTGTCAGGAGAAATACCCACTGCCACCTGTTCCACCATCTCAAGCGACACCATCTCCCCGGCGATTTTGGCAAAGCGCTTCGCACGCCCCTGAATCACGCAGTAGCCCTGCTCATCAAAGGTCACGATATCGCCGGTGTCGTACCAGCCAGGCTCCATTTCGCCGAGACTGTTCTCGGCTTCTGGCCGCTCCAGCACGCCTGGATTTTCAACGCGCAGATAGCCGTTCATGATGTTTGGCCCTTTGAGCTGCAGCCTTCCGCCCTGCTCAATGCCGGACACCGCCAGCAGGCGAGCGTCCATCGCCGGGAGAATACGCCCCACCGTCCCCGGCTTCGCCGCCATCGGCACGTTAATAGAAACCACCGGCGCGCATTCGGTCACGCCGTAGCCTTCCAGAACGCGCAGGCCAAACTTGTCCTGCCACAGCTGTTTGGTGCTTTCCTGCAGTTTTTCTGCTCCGGCGACCACATAGCGCAGGCGGAAGAAATCATAAGGATTAGCAAAGCGCGCATAGTTACCGAGGAACGTCGAGGTGCCAAACACGACCGTACAGTTACGGTCATAGATAAGTTCAGGCACCACGCGATAGTGCAGCGGGCTTGGATAGAGGAACACTTCCGCGCCGGTCAGCAACGGCGTGAACAGCCCCACCGTTAGCCCAAAAGAGTGGAACAGCGGCAGCGCGGACATAAAGCGATCGTCGGCGGTAAAGTCAGCGATGGTGCGAATCTGCTCGACGTTGGCCAGCAGGCTCTTATGGCTGTGCACCACGCCTTTCGGGTTGCCCTCCGAGCCGGAGGTAAACAGCACCATCGCCGCGTCTTCGGGCTGCTGTTTCACCTGCGCCAGATGCGGCGCAAGCAGATGGGCAAAGATCCAAACTTTGTCCTTCGTGGTGACCGTAGATTTCAAATCTTCCAGATATACCCAACGTACCTGCGTCAACTGCTCCGGCAGGTGCCACAGTTTGCCCTTATCCAGAAACTGGCGAGAGGTAAAGACAGTCTTGATTTGCGCCGCGGTAATGGCGCTGGTCAGCCCTTTTACGCCTGCCGTGTAGTTCATCATTGCCGGAATTCGGCCGCGCGACGAGGCGCCAAAAATTACCGCCGCGCTGATAGCCGCATTCGGCAGCATCAAACCAATGGTTTCGCCCTGTTCGCTGTATTTATCAAGGATTCGACCTACAAAGAGAGTTTTTGTCAGCAAAGAGCGGTAGGTGTCTGGCTTGAAGTTGATGTCTTCAATACAGTTTTTACGCGAGCCATAGCGGTCTTTCGCCGCCAGCAGCGCTTCGAAAAGCGTCTCGCGCGGGCGCACCGCCATCCGCGCTTCCATCATTATCTGGTGCAGCATTTCGCCGGCCATTTTGCGGCGATCTCGCGCCCGCGGTGCATCCGGCATAGGAATAGACGTTGGCGGTAACAGGCGCAGGCTAATGCGCGGGAACGGGCGCCGTTTCACCAGCCCCTTCAGGCGGCTAAAGAAAGTCAGCTCCGCGCCATCGATACGCAGCGGAACAACCGTTGCATTCGCTTTCGCCGCAACAAACCCGGCTCCGTCGTAGATTTTCATCAGTGAACCGGTCACGCTGATGCGCCCTTCCGGGAAAATCACCACCGGGCGGCCTTGCTCCACCAGGCGAACCAGGTGCTTAATCGACATCGGTTTTGTCGGATCGAGCGGGACAAAATCGATCAGCGGCCTCAGCCAGCGCATATACCACTGCTGGCTAATGGACGAGTAGACAGCGAATACAGGGCGAACAGGCAAGAACAGCGCGACCAGGATGCCATCAAGAAATGACACATGGTTCGGAACGATAAGTACCCGCTGTAAATTAAGAACCTGCGGATCGCCGGAAAGGGTTACCCGGAACAGAATGCGGAATAGCGCGCGGAAAAAAGCAAAATGCATAGCGACTCTCTTTGTCGTCTGTCGGCAAGCGTTAAGTGTAGAGTCGAAGAGTACACCAGTTGCGTTAAGTGAGGGAGGGGCTAAAAAAATGGCAAAAAAAAACCTGCGCATCTGCGCAGGTTGGTGCAAAAGAATTGTACTCAGCAGAGTACCAGGAATTCTCACCAATCAATACCTCTGGGATCTGAATTGTCTCGCGCCGCTCGCGGTGAAACCAGCGGCAAAAAGCAAGGGAATGAGCCCAAGTGCAACCAGGTGTTTAAATTCTCGATTCTTGTTACAGCCGGCGGGATTCAGGCAAAAAAAAACCTGCGCATCCGCGCAGGTTGGTGTAATTCATAGGATCAGCAAATAATCGCTGACTTCACCTATCAATACCTCTGGGACCACAAATGTAGCAGCGGCGTCTTCGATTCCGCTATGCCGAAATCGCAACAGCCGACTGCAAAATGTAAGCAAAGATTTGGGCAGAAACGTTTAAAAATCCGCAACATGCCAGGAAGAACCGGTTGCGGACCCCGGTGGTGTAACAGTTACATGCCTTCGCATTGATTTTGCTCCAGTTTGCGATACACACGTCAGTTGTTGCCTTGCAGTCATAAGGGTTTTCCGTAACACTAAACGCTGTGTAAACGATTACCCCTAACAGAAAGGTATTTCATGGCGACTATTAAGGATGTGGCTCGGCTTGCTGGTGTATCTGTCGCCACGGTATCCCGCGTAATTAATCACTCCCCGAAAGCCAGCGATGCATCGAAGCTGGCGGTGAACAGCGCCATGGAAGCGCTAAACTATCACCCTAATGCCAACGCGCGTGCGCTCGCCCAACAAGCCACTGAAACCATTGGCCTGATCGTGGGTGACGTTTCCGACCCTTTCTTTGGCGCGATGGTCAAAGCCGTTGAACAGGTGGCCTACCGCACCGGCAACTTCCTGCTGATCGGCAACGGCTACCACAGCGAACAAAAAGAGCGTCAGGCCATCGAACAGCTTATTCGCCACCGCAGCGCGGCGTTGGTCGTTCACGCCAAAAAACTCCCTGATGAGGAGCTCATTTCGCTGATGAAACAAATCCCCGGCATGGTGCTCATCAACCGCATTGTTCCAGGGTTTGAGCAGCGCTGCGTTGCGCTGGACGACCGCTACGGCGCCTGGCTTGCCACCCGTCATTTGATTCAGCAGGGCCATACCCGAATCGGCTACATTTGTTCGAACCATCAGATATCCGATGCGGAAGACCGCCTGCAGGGCTATTACGATGCGCTGCGCGAACACAACATTCCGCTTAACGAGCGTCTGGTCACCTTTGGTGAACCCGATGAAAGCGGTGGTGAACAGGCATTGACCGAGCTGCTGGGGCGCGGCAAAAACTTTACTGCCGTTGCCTGCTACAACGACTCGATGGCCGCCGGCGCAATGGGCGTGCTGAACGATAACGGTATCGATGTACCGGGTGAAATATCGCTGATTGGCTTTGATGACGTGCTGATTTCGCGCTATGTGCGCCCGAAGCTGACCACGGTACGCTACCCGATTGTCACCATGGCAACGCAGGCCGCCGAACTGGCGCTGGCGCTGGCTGAAAACCTGCCCCTGCCGGACATTACCCACATGTTCAGCCCAACGCTGGTGCGCCGCCACTCGGTGGTGTCTCCGGGCGAAAGCAGCTAAAGCATGAACCGGTAAAGATGAACGGGCTGTGCCGGATAGTCCAGCCCATCGCCGATATACTGCCAGCCAAATCGTTCATAATAAGCTTTACAGGTTGAATACAGGAATAAAGACTCAAAACCAAGGCCACGGGCGTAATCCACAACGTGCCGCTGGAGCCGCTCTCCCAGCCCTTTCCCGCGCTGGCCTTCATCAATATAGAGCGCCGCAAGCCAAGGCCAAAGATCCTGGCGGCTAATCAGGTCACAACGCCACAGGCCGACGGTGCCGAGCGGTTTCTCGTCCTCCAGCGCAATGAAGGTTAGAGGCATTTCACCTTCCCGCTGGCTGTTTGCGACAATAGCCGCAAAAAAGTCTCTACTTTCCGCACTACCAAATGCCTGCCACAGCCAATCCGTCACCTGTTCAGCGTGCTGAGATGCCTGGTATAACGGAACAATTTTCACCACGATATACTCCTAAAAATCCTCACCACATTCTGAAAGCGTGATCTGGTACGCCAATTTGCATGGCGAAACGGCAAGGCCGCTTGCGCGCCAAACACCTGTGATAAACTGCTGGGAAATCGCGACAGCGTCCAGATCGGGAAGGAAACAATGGTAACAATGTTAGATGTCTCGTTACGCGCAGGGGTTTCCAAAGCGACGGTATCTCGCGTGTTAAACGGCACCGGACAGGTTAAAGCAAGCACCCGTGAACAGGTGTTTAAGGCCATGGAAGAGCTGGGCTATAAGCCTAACTTTCTGGCACGATCGCTTGCCAACCGCAGCAGTAACAGTATCGGGCTGGTTGTCTCCACCTTCGATGGCTTTTACTTTGGGCGTCTCCTGCAGCAGGCTTCACGCCGCACAGAGTTCTACGGCAAGCAGCTAATTGTGACCGACGGCCACGATACGCCGGAAAAAGAGCTGGACGCCGTGCAGATGCTGGCGGACAGGCATTGCGACGCCATCGTTCTTTATACCCGCTTTATGAGCGAGCGGGCGCTAATGTCGCTGATGAACACCATCCAGGTGCCGCTGGTGGTGATTAACCGGGATGTTCCCCTGGCGCGTGAGCGCTGTGTCTTCTTTGAGCAGCAGGATGCCGCCTTCCAGGCAACCGAATATCTGATTCAGCAGGGGCACAGAGAGATAGCCTGCATTACCGTGCCTATCTCCACGCCTACCGGCAAGGCACGCCTGATGGGCTACCGAAAAGCGCTGCAAAAACATGGGATTGCGTGGGATGAAAACCGGGTGAAGTACGGCGATTCCAGCATGACCGAAGGGCACCATCTGTGCCAGGAGCTGCTTACCAGCGGCGTGACATTCAGCGCCCTGTTCTCCTGTAACGACGACATGGCGCTGGGTGCATCCAAGGCGCTGCACCAGGCCGGTATTCGCATTCCGCAGGATATTTCGCTGTTTGGCTTTGATGATGCGCCAAGCGCACAGTGGCTGGAGCCCGCGTTATCATCCGTCTATCTGCCCATCGACAACATGATTATTACCGCTATCGATCAGGCCATTAAGCTCGCCAGCGGCGAGCCGTTAGAGCCGATCCCGCCGTTTGTGGGTACCCTGGTGCTGAGGGATTCCGTCGCTCCCGGCCCCTGGTTTGAGGCCGGAAGAAAGGTATCAAAGTAGCTCGAGCGCCAGCAGCTCCTGAATCGTCTGGCGGCGGCGAATCAGACGTGCGCTGCCGTTGTCAAACAGCACTTCCGGCAGCAGCGGGCGGCTATTGTAGTTTGACGACATCGAAGCCCCATAAGCGCCGGTATCATGCAGCACCAGGTAGTCGCCCGGTTTAACCGGCGGCAGCAGCCGGGTTTCAACCTTGCCACCTTCCTGCTGGGTAAACACGTCCCCGGACTCGCAAAGCGGCCCGGCTACCACGGTTTCCACCGGCGGCAGCGATACAAGGTCGCGGCCATCTCCTGCCAGCGCGGAAATGTGATGGTAGCTGCCGTACATGGAAGGACGCATAAGATCGTTAAAACCGGCATCGATCAGCACAAAGTGACGGGATCCCATATCTTTCACCGCGCGCACCTGCGAAACCAGCACGCCGGCTTCAGCCACCAGGAAACGCCCTGGCTCTATCTCCAGCTTCACCGGGTGCCCGAGATGAGCAGCGATCTTTTCACGTGCAGCATTCCACAGCCCGTAGTAATGACCGGTGTCGATGGTTTCTTCACCTTCGCGATATGGGATAGACAACCCACCGCCGGCCGAAATAGCCTCAAGATCCTGACCGAAATCAACAACCTGCTGCACCATCGCGCCACATACCTGCTCAAGATGACCATAATCCACGCCTGAGCCAATATGCATATGAATACCCACCAGGTGGATGCCGTAACGCTGCATTGCTTCCAGCGCTTTTGGCATATCGCTCAGCCAGATACCGTGCTTGCTGTTTTCACCGCCGGTGTTGGTTTTCTGGCTGTGCCCGTGGCCGAAGCCCGGGTTAATGCGCAGCCAAACGCGGTGCCCCGGCGACACTTCACCGAGCTGATGAAGCATATCCACAGACCCGATGTTGACCGGAATTTTCTGCTCGGCCACCAGCGCCAGCGTGGCGTTATCAATCACGTCGGCGGTAAAGACGATATCGTCCGGATTTTCCAGCGGCTTATAGCCCGCCGCCAGCGCACGCTCGATTTCTCCCTGCGACACCGAATCCACTTTCACGCCCTGCTCACGCATCAGCGTTAAGATATGAATATTCGAGCACGCCTTCTGGGCGAAGCGGATCACATCAAACTGACGCAGCTGAGCAATCTGCTGGCGAATAATTTCAGCGTCATAGACCCATACCGGGCAGCCGAATTCGGCAGGCAGGGTCAGCAGGTTTTGCGCATTCAGCGCGGTGGTGGTCTCGTGCAGCGAGCGTGGCATAGTGAACTCCGGGCAACTTTCATTTTCCCTATTACGCCACAGAGACTAAGGGATAAAAAATATCGTTTTCTCGCGAGTCTATTCAAATATGATATGGTTTAGGCATTATCCCCTCACCCTAACCCTCTCCCCAGAGGGGAGAGGGGACAGTTCATACCCCCTCCTCCTCAACAGGGCTGGTTTCCCCCTCGCCCTTCCAGTGAGAGGGCCGGGGTGAGGGTTAAAACAATGCCAGCGGACAAAAACCATGCCAGCCATCAACCTGCGCCATATCGAAATTTTTCACGCCGTGATGACGGCTGGCAACCTCACTGAGGCCGCCGGGCTGCTGCACACCTCTCAGCCCACGGTCAGCCGGGAGCTGGCCCGTTTTGAAAAACTCATCGGCCTGCAGCTCTTCGAGCGCAGCCGCGGTCGGCTTTACCCCACGGTTCAGGGACTGCGTCTGTTTGAAGAGGTTCAGCGCTCATGGTACGGACTGGATCGCATTATTAATGCGGCAGAAAGTCTGCGCGAATTCCGCCAGGGAGAACTGTCCATCGCCTGCCTGCCGGTGTTTTCACAATCGTTTTTACCGCGCCTGATGCAGCCTTTTCTTGCCCGTTACCCGGATCTCAGCCTGAACATCGTGCCGCAGGAGTCACCGCTGCTGGAAGAGTGGCTCTCCGCCCAGCGCCACGACCTGGGACTAACGGAAAACGTGACCACGCCCGCCGGTACCGAACGTCAGACGCTGTTAACCCTGAATGAAGTGTGCGTGCTGCCCGCCGGACACCCGTTAGCCGAAAAGGCAGAGCTGACGCCGAAGGATTTTGCCGGAGAGAATTACATCAGCCTGTCGCGCACCGACAGCTATCGCCAGCTGCTGGACTCGCTGTTTCAGGAACACGATGTGAAGCGAAGAATGGTCGTTGAAACCCACAGCGCCGCCTCCGTCTGTGCGATGATTCAGGCGGGTGTCGGCGTGTCGATCGTTAACCCACTGACCGCGCTGGATTATCACGAGCGGGGCGTCGTGGTGCGCAGATTCAGCGTGGCGGTGCCTTTTACCGTAAGCTTGATCAGGCCTCTGCACCGCCCGGCTTCTGCGCTGGTCAGCGCGTTCAGCGACCACCTACAGCGCAGTATGCATCTGTATAGCGATCCACTGAGCGCGCTACTCAACCGCTAGCTTACTGCTCCGTCAACGGCTGCTGGTGACCGGAACCGCTGCTGAAGTTAATCAGGCAGATAATCAACCCGATAACCGCCAGGCCGGCGGCGGCCACCGGCACCGCCGTCAGGCCGTAACCACGTTCAATCACCGTGCCGCCAACCCAGGCGCCCAGCGCATTGCCCACGTTAAAGGCGGCGATATTGAGCGTGGAAACCAGGTTCGGCGCCTCTTTACCGTGCAGCACCACGTTGATTTGCAGCGCAGGCACGGTGGCGAACGCCGCCATCGCCCACAGGAACAGAGTGATTTCCGCGAGCCATGCTCCGTGGCTGGTCCAGCGGAACAGCAGCGAGAAGACGGCAATCAGGCTAAAACTAAGAATCAGGCTGAACGACACGCGCCAGTCCGCCAGCCGCCCGCCCAGGATATTACCCACCGTCAGCCCCGCGCCAATCAGGAACAGCGTCCAGCTCACGCCCCTCGGCGTGATCCCGGTGACCTGCAGCAGCATCGGCGCCACATAGCTGAACAGCGCAAACATCGCGGCGGAGAAGAACACCGTCATACTAAGGGATAGCCAAAGCTTGCCATGCACCAGCGCCTTGATTTCGCTTTTCAGGTCGGTGGCCTCTTCATCCTTCTGCGACGGCAGGCTGACTACCAGCGCGAGGAACGCAATAACCCCAATAACGGCCACGCCCCAGAAAGTCGCGCGCCAGCCATAAAGCTGCCCAAACCAGGTACCAATAGGCACGCCCAGCACATTAGCCAGGGTTAAGCCGGTGAACATCAGCGCCACCGCCGATGCTTTACGTCCGGCGGGTACGAGGCTTGCCGCCACTACCGCACCAATCCCGAAGAACGCACCGTGGCACAGCGCCGTAATAACGCGCGCGAGCATCAGGAAATGGTAGCTAAGCGCAAGGGCACATAGCAGGTTGCCAACGATAAAAATCACCATCAGCAGGATTAACGACAGCTTACGCGGCAAACGGGCCGTGAGCAGCGCCATAATCGGTGCACCAATGGCAACCCCCAGCGCATAGCCGCTGATGAGCCAGCCAGCGACGGGGATTGACACATTCAGGTCCCCCGCCACTTCAGGCAGCAGCCCCATAATGACGAACTCCGTCGTGCCGATGGCAAACGCACTCATCGCCAGCGCCAGTAAGGAAACAGGCATTGTATAACTCCGGTTGCAGATATGATGAAGGGCCATTGCGCGATGCAATCACCCGCAGTGTGAGGGTTTCAGAGGAGCAGCTTTTTAGAATAATGTGCGCTACATAACAAATTTATAACACATATCCGGCCGGACATGACCCGGCACGGTATGGGGACAAAGTGAGGATGTTCTTTAATTCATTGATGAAAAAAGAAAAATGATTATTCTTCACCGCACATAAAGCGAACTGCATCGGCGGCGTGAATCGCGGCGGTGTCGAACACCGGCAGCGGACAGTCCTGCTGACCAAGCAGCAGACCAATTTCGGTACAGCCGAAAATAACCCCTTCTGCGCCGAGCGCCTGTAGCGCCTGAATCACCTGCTGGTAGTAGCGCTTTGAGTCCGGGTTAATCACGCCGAGGCACAGCTCATCAAAAATAATCTGGTTAATACGCTGGCGCTGTGACTCATCGGGGATAATGGAACGGATACCGAACTGCTCCTGCAGGCGGCCACGATAAAAATCCTGCTCCATGGTGTAGCGCGTTCCCAACAGAGCGACCTGGTTTGCCCCCTGAGCTGCAATCACGCGCCCGGTCGCGTCGGCGATATGCAGAAACGGTAACGCACAGCGGGATTCAATGTGCTTCGCTACTTTATGCATGGTGTTAGTACACAGCACAATCCCTTCGGCTCCGGCCTTTTGTAACCCAAGCGCCGCGTCGGCCAGGATCTCACCGGCTTTGTCCCACTCGCCGGAGGACTGGCAGGCTTCTATCTCTTGAAAATCAACGCTGTGCAGCACGATTTTAGCCGAGTGCAGCCCGCCCAGGCGTTGCTTAATTCCTTCGTTGATTAACCGGTAGTAGGGAATGGTCGATTCCCAGCTCATGCCGCCCAGTAGCCCAATCGTTTTCATCATTATCCCCTTTTTCTGTTTCCCTCCGGTTATAACCCGTATTCTGGCAATAAAAAAGCCTCCATCAGGAGGCTTGAGTCTGCAGCATATCAGGTTTAAACAACTTCCAGTTTTCGCTTTCTGCCAGAAACGATATTACGCAGCAGTACAAAGCCGCAGGCGCCCATCAGGCCAACTAAGGCGGTCAGAACGATAATGGCAGATTTCCCCGGGCCTTCCTTTCTTAATGGCAAAGAAGGGGTCATTTGATAGCGGAAGGGCTGAAAGTCAACATCATTAACCTTAACCTGCGCCAGCTTAGTTAAATAGTACTCACGATTTTGAACGCTGGCGTTTAATTCCGACACGTCCTTAAGCGAAGACTCGATCTTCAGTTTTTCAGCGAGCCCGTCAGCGCCCAGTGCCACCGAATAATCAGGATCATCTTTAACAGCCTGACCATTGCTGTATACCGGTTTTTTAATTCCCGCAGCGTTGGCCACTTCCAGCGAGTACCCAAGACGTTGGATATTCACTTTATGCTGGTTTTCAAGATTTATCTTATCCAGCTGCAGTTTATCTTTCTCCACCGAACGCTTTAATTCAACCGCGTAGCGTAAATTCTGAACGGTGTCCTGATTGACTCGCTGAGTAATAAAGCGGATATAGCCGTCCAACACATCACGGGATTCCTCAGCATTTGGCCCGGTAAAGCTCAAAGACCATGAAGACCAGGAGGTCGCATTTGCAAGTTTTGGATCGGCATTATTCACCGCTTTGAATTTCGCGGAGGTTTCCTGAATAGCCCTGTGTAATTTTACTTTATCATCCGCATTTTCAGCACTAACCAGCTGTTTTACATAGTCAGAATTGGCCAAATATTCTTCACGCAGCGCCTGAGAATCAAAATCTTTGAGGAAATTTAGATAAACATGTTCTGCGTCAACATTCGTTGCAACATCCAGTACGGTCAGTTCAACCATTGCGCGACGAAGTTCAATCAGTTGAGACGCTTCCGGTGGAGTGACAACGGCCTGGCTTGACCACTTCTGAGGCAGCATGAAGCTAAATACCAGCCCAGCCAATGCGGCAGAGAGCGTGGAAATAATAATCGTTTTTTTTGCTGCGTATAACGTGCCCAGCAGATCGATCAAATCAATTTCCTGATTCGTTTCAGGAACCAGAGGGAAAGCACGTATACCTTCCGTGGGGGCGTTCTTTAATTCAATTGCTGACATGTTAACAAACTCATAATAGGTGCCAGGTGAAATAATTCCGTGATGGAATTAATGGATTGTACACAGAGCCAAAATAGCAACAATTTAATTACTGATATTTAATACCACACATCATCAGGCCGCGCGTGGCTTTCAAGAAACAGAACTTTTCCATCATTATTCCCAAGAATAATCCTAAAAACAACCGCTCAATATTGAGGTTTGCTTTTTTTCGAGAAATAGAAATGAGATCCAGCGCACCTTTCCTGCCGGGCGGGCCAGAGAATACGCGGGTTTAAACGATGTGCTCTCGCGGAAACGTTGAGAAAATTAAGCGAATTCTGGGTAAATGTTAATTATCATTGAGGGAAAAAGAGAGAACGCGTGATGGAGTCTCCTGAAGAGGAAAACGTGTTCACTCGTGAAGAAACCTGCGCCTCCTCACCTCAAAAACAAGCGATTTCCCCCTCAGCCTTGGGGTGTGCGTTCGGCGGGGATTGTCGTAGAGGTTTTCTCCCTCGCCACCGTGGGTAGAGGGCTGGGGGTGAGGGGCTTTCCCGGTCAATGGCGTTAACCCCGAATATAGCCCCGCCCTACGAGCATAATCCCCCCGGCGCAAGCCACCAGCGAGATCCCCAGCTGCTGGCCCCAGCCGGACAACATCAGCCCCGCACCTATCAGCAAATAATAAGCAAAGCCGAACAGCGCCCCGGCCGTTCCCCTGCAGTCGGCATATGCGCTAAGCGCAGTGCTGAGCACAACCGGGATAGCCATTGAGAATGCAACCATTACCATAAACATCGGAGCCAGGAACATGATGCTGTGCATCAGCAACCAAACGCCCACGCTTCCTGCCAGTCCCATGACGCTTGCCACGCGCAGCAGTATCCTGCCGCTCAGGCCCCGCTTCATCATGGCATGATTAAGCTGCGCCCCTGTCAGAGACCCCAGCGCCAGCACAATACCCGTCAGGCCAAAAGCGGCAGGGCCTACTTCTAAGGACTGAAACAGAAACGGCGCCTGGCTGTAGTAGCTGAAGAGGCTGATATTAAACAGCGCCACCAGCCCGGTCGCACGCCAGATTTTTAGGTCTTTCAGCATACGTTGAGCAACCGTGCTTAAAGCCTGCCGGGCGTGCTGCTGCGATCGGGTTTCTTCGAGCTGCCCCGCACTCCAGGCCAGCAGAACAAGCGCTAACCCGGTAAGCGCATAAAATACGCCGGTGTACCCCGCGGCGGAGACGATCGTCCCGCCCAGCCAGAGACCCAGCGCCGGGCTAACGGCCAGCGCGATGCCCATAAAAGAAAAAATTCTCGCCAGCTCACCGCCGCTAAAACGGTCACGTAGCACCGTCTGGGTCACCACCGAACCGGTGGCCGCGCCAAAGGCTGCCAGCATACGAGCCGCCAACAGCAGCATAAAATGCGACGTCAGCAAGGCAGCCACCGCACCTGCCGCGTAGCACAGCAGTCCAAGCAGCAGCGCCGGTTTGCGGCCTAATAGGTCGCAGATTCGCCCCCAAAACAGCACCCCCGCGGCAAAGCCAAAAAAGTACAGCGAGAGCGTCCAGCCCGCGTCCTGGGCGGTCACAGAGAAATGCCGGGCGATATCGGTCAGCGCCGGGCTATAAAGGGTTTCCACAATCTGGGGAAACATCAGTAACGCCGTCAATAGCGCCATACCGCGATGTGTATTCACCATCCGTCCTCCTGAAAAAGAGGCGCTATTGTAGGAGGGCATAAAATGCACCATTATAAATATCAGGTCATTTAATAGCGGAAATCGGACATTATGAGCTGGCTAAGCGCGGATGCGGAATTTAATCCCGATACGCTGGATAACAGCGTCATTGGCGTGCAGGCCGAACTTGGGAATCATGATTCCGGGCTGCATCTGCACCGCATGGGGCAATTGCTGTTTACCCGGGAGGGCTGCGTGAAGCTCACGCTGGATGAAGGCCGGATGCTTTCTTTACTGCCACCGGGAAAAGTCGCCTGGCTTCCGGGAGGCGTGAGCCACCGTGCTGAAATGAAAAATAGCGTCGCCTACCGCTCAATCTGGTTCGATACGGAACGTTACACCACGCTGCCTGGAGAGACGCTGGTACTCAACGTTACGCCGTTGCTCAATGAACTGCTGGAAAGCATCTCGGCAAGCCCGTGGCAAACAGACTGGGAACAGGGCGCGCCGATGCACATGGCGGCCTTGTGCGTAGCAGAACTGCAGGCCGCAAAAACAGAGCCGATGACGCTGCGCTTCCCGCAGGATAAACGGCTGCGCCACCTGACAGGCGACACGCTGCCGCCGCTACTTAACGAACTGGCCGCCGTGACCGGCGCCAGTGAGCGCACCATTGGCCGGATTTTCCGTCGGGAAACAGGCCTTTCCTACCAGCAATGGCGGCAGCAGTGGCGCTTGATGAAAGCCGTTGAAATGCTGGCAAGCCATGCAAGGATCACCGCCGTTGCAGGCGATCTTGGCTTTTCAAGCGACAGCGCCTTTATCTACTTTTACCGCAGCATGACCGGGCAAACGCCGGGCATGCTGACGGCGAAACGGACTTAGGCTTCAGCGATCTCGGGCAGGGCGTTCATCATTGCCATCTCTTCGCTGCTCAGCAGTTTTTCGATATTCATCAGGATCAACATTCGTTTTTCCAGCACGCCAATGCCCAGCAAATACTGGCTCGCAATTGAGGCTGAGACATCAGGCGTTGGTTTAATCTGATCTTCGCTCAGGGACAGCACGTCGGCCACGCCGTCGACGACGATCCCCACCACGCGATCTTTTAGATTCAGCACGATCACCACCGGGTTATCCCCCCCCGCGTGATGGCTGAAAGCAAACCGCACGCGCAGGTCGATAATCGGCACAATGACGCCGCGCAGGTTGGTCACCCCGGTGATAAAGCCCGGCGCGTTAGGGATGCGGGTCACGCGATCGCAGCCGCGAATCTCCTGAACCTTAAGAATATCAATACCGTACTCTTCCTCTCCGAGGCGGAAAATCAGGTACTCCTGGACCGCAACATCGGTACCAGGGTTTATCATCGCAGGTAAAGTCATTGTTTATTTCCTTATGCGCTTGCCAACAGGCCAGAGGTTTCTTGTGACCGACTGTTCATTGTTGCCAGAGCCACTACGTCAAGAATCAGCGCCACGCTGCCGTCACCAAGAATCGTGGCCGCCGACACGCCGGGAACCTTGCAGTAGTTGTGCTCGAGATTTTTCACCACCACCTGATGCTGACCAATGAGTTGGTCAACCCATAGCGCGTAGCGGCAGCCAGCGCTCTGGACAATAACGATGATGCCGTCGTCTTCACCGGCGGCTCCCGCCACATCAAACGACTCGCGTAACCGCATCAGCGGCAGGTATTCACCTCGCACCTGCAGCAGTTTCTTTTCTCCGGCAAAACTGTTCAGCATCTCATCCGTAGGCTTCAGGGATTCCATCACCACGTTCAGTGGCAGCACGTAAATTTCATCCCCCACTTTGACCGACATACCGTCGAGAATGGCGAGCGTGAGCGGCAGAATAATACGAATAGTGGTGCCCAAATCTTTGGCGGACTGCACTTCGACATGGCCGCCCATCGCCAGAATATTTCGCCGCACCACGTCCATACCCACCCCGCGCCCGGAGACGTCGGTCACGTTCTCGGCGGTGGAGAAACCGGCGGCAAAAATAAGCATCCACACTTCATCATCGCTGGCGGTATCGCTCAGTTGCGAGCCGCGTGAGCGAGCCTTAGCCAGCAGTTTCTCCCGGTTCAGGCCGGCGCCGTCATCTGTCACCTCAATGATAATGTTGCCGCCGTGGTGCTCGGCGGATAGCGTCAGGTTGCCCCTGGCCGTTTTCCCTTTGGCTACGCGCTCTTCCTTCGACTCAATGCCGTGGTCAAGGCTGTTGCGCACCAAATGTGTCAGCGGGTCAATAATGCGTTCAATCAGTCCCTTATCCAGCTCGGCCGACCCACCTTTAAGCGTCAGCTCAACCTCTTTATTCAGGCGCGTGCCCAAATCCCGCACCAGCCGAGGGAAGCGGCTGAAAACGTAATCCATCGGCATCATGCGGATAGACATCACCGATTCCTGCAGCTCGCGCGCGTTACGCTCAAGCTGGGCCACGCTGCTTAACAGCATGCCATACTGGGTGGGATCAAGCTGGCGGGTCAGCTGGGAGAACATCGCCTGAGTGATGATAAGCTCGCCCACCTGGTTAATGATCTGGTCAACCTTCTCTACCGCCACGCGAATATTCCCGGACTCCGTCGCTGCGGCCTTTTTCGGCGCGGCAGGTAACGTCGGGGCGACAGGGGGTTTAGCAGGCTCGGCGGCAACCATGTCAGGAACGCCCGGCGTTGCGTCCGCCGGGCGAATAATTATCTGGTCTTCATTCAGCACAAAGCACAGCACCGCGATAATGTCGTCGGCGGAAACGGTACTTTCAAGCTCCACCTTAAGTTCATCCGCACAGGATTCATGGCGGATGATGTCCCCCAGGTTCCCCAGCTCTTCGCGCATTTGGGCCTGTTCATCAGGCTTTAAGTCCCGGAGCAGCACGGTGAGCTTTTGGTTCGCGACAACAGGCTTAGGCAGTTGGGGAACCGGCGCAATCGCAATCGCCCTCGCTAACTGCTCAACCGGATCAAGCTCTTGTGGCTGTTCAATCTGCCTGAGCGCCGCGCTGATATAGCGAAACCGCTCTTCATCCGGCTCCTCAGAGGCCTCGTAGGCCGCCAGCTGCAGCTGCATAATGTCTTTGCTTTCGAGGAACAGGTTGATCATCTCGCTGGTCAGCTTCATTTCGCCATTGCGGGCGTTATCCAGCAGGTTTTCCAGCAGATGAGTGGTTTCTTGCAGCACGCTAAATCCAAACGTGCCCGCCCCACCTTTTAGAGAATGTGCGGCACGGAAAATGGCATTTAGCTCTTCCGGATCGGGTGATGAGATATCGAGGTCCAACAGATGCTGTTCCATTTCCTCAAGCAATTCCCCGGCCTCGGCAAAGAACACCTGGGAAAAATCATTCACGTCCATCGCTATCTTCCTCTACAACCCTTACCTCGGTTCCCTCCGGCAGCGGAACATCCGGCCGCTGGAGAACGGTATTTTCATCACGGATCTGCTGCTCTTTCGGCTTACTCAGCACCAGGAGACTAATGCGGCGGTTCATCGGATTATCCGGCGTAATATTGGCAAGCCCCATACGGCTGCCGGTGCCGATGACCCGCAGAAAGCGCTCGTCGTCCAACCCGGCTTTTACCAGCACGCGACGCGCTGCGTTGGCACGCCCGGCAGAAAGTTCCCAGTTGCTGTAGCCGCGGTTACCGCCCGCATAGGGCAGTGAATCGGTGTGCCCGGTCAGGCTGATTGGGTTAGGTAATTCGTTGAGCAGCGGCACCAGCGCTTGCAGAATACCGTTCATATACCCTTCCGGCAGCTCGCTGCCGACCTTGAACATCGGGCGCTCCTGGCTATCCGTTATCTGGATCATCAACCCGTCGTTCGTTAACGTCAGCAGCAAGTTCGATTTAAAATTGCTAAGCCGGGGATCGGTTTCAATCATCTGCTCCAGCCGCTCTTTGGCCCGCTTCAGACTCTGAATGTTTTTGTGCTTATCCAGCTGGTTTAGCTGGCGTTTCCACACTTCACCGTCCTGCTTCATAGCGTCATCGCCACCACCCGGGATCACGCTGTCGCTAAGGCTTGTTTTGTTCCCCTGGCTTAGGGCGGGTTTGAGCGGCATGCGGAAATAATCGGCAATCATTTCGCGCTTCATGTCGCTGGACGTCGACAGCAGCCACATCACCAGAAAGAAGGCCATCATCGCGGTCATAAAGTCCGCGTAGGCAATCTTCCACGTCCCGCCGTGATGGGCGTGCTTTTTCCGCTTTCGCTTACGCGAAATAATAACTGGCGCCGCGTCTTTCATTACGCCGCTTCCTGTCTGCTTTTGATGCTGGCACTGGATTTCACTTCACGGACGTGATTTTCCAGTTCGTCAAAGGATGGGCGCTCGCTGTTGTAGATAGTCTTACGGCCAAATTCAACGGCAATTTGCGGCGCATAGCCATTAAGGCTGGAGAGCAATGTCACCTTGATGCACTGCAAAATTTTCACCTGATCGCTGCTCTTCTGGCGCAGCAGCGTGGCCAGCGGCAACACGAAGCCGTAAGCAATTAAAATCCCGAGGAAGGTGCCGACCATTGCGTGGGCAATCAGCATACCCAGCTCCGCCGCAGGGCGATCGGCGGCGGCCAGGGCGTTCACAACGCCCATCACCGCCGCAACAATACCAAACGCGGGAAAAGCATCGCCCAGGGTATTGAGGCTGTTGGCCGGGACTTCCAGCTCTTCTTCACAGGTTTCAATCTCTTCGTCCATCAGCGCTTCGATTTCATGCACATTCATGCTGCCGCTTATCATTAAGCGGAAGTAGTCGAGAACGAAGTTGATCAGGCTCGGGTCAGAAAGCAGGCGTGGGTAAGCGGAAAAAATGTCGCTACTTGCGGGGTCTTCTATATCCTTTTCCAGCGACATCAGGCCATTCACGCGGCTTTTTGACAGCAGCAGAAAAAGCAACGCCATCAAATCCATGTACACCGCTTTGTTATAGCGTCTGCCGATGAATAATCTGACCACCGCCTTACCGGTTGCCTTCAGGGACTTTGCGTTGTTGCCGACGATAAATGCCCCAACGCCGGCACCGCCGATAATCAACAGCTCCACCGGCTGAAACAGCGAGGCAAGGTTCCCGCCGGAAATAACAAAGCCGCCAAAGACGGTTCCGATGACCACAAGATAGCCGATAATAACTAACACACTGACTCCTTCTTTACTCAATAACCGACCCCGGCGTCAGTGCCGGGGTCGCGTTGTGCCATCTCGTGGGCAATGCCGGTCCATCAGGCAGAGGCGGCAAGCGCCTCCTGCTGCTGGGAGAAAGCGTTAAAATAGTCCTGGCTGCTGACCTGGGATTTTTTAAACGCGCGCGAAGGCGGGCTACACAGGCTGCAGGTAAACGGGTTTTTGATGTATTCGGTGGTGATGACAAATCCGCCTTTACAGACGTTGCAGGTTTTCTGAGAAACAATGCCGCAATCAATAAAACGCAATAACGTCCAGGCGCGTGTTAATCCTAATACCGGCTTTTCATTGGAGCGCGGATAACATTGCTCCATATACAAGCGGTAGGCTTTCATCATTGTCTCTATCGTGCGCATCGGCTGCGTCTTCTTTAAATAGAGAAAAGTGTTATAGAACATTGACGAATGAATATTCTGTTCCCAGGACATAAACCAGTCCTCGGAAAAGGGCAGCATACCTTTTGGTGGCGGGCAACCACGCAGCTCTTTATATAAACGCAGCAGGCGACGACGGCTTAATGACGTTTCTGATTCTAATACCTGCATACGCGCGCCGAGCTTAATAAGCTCCATCGCAATATTAACTTCGTGAATTTCTTCCAACAGGCTTTTATCTTTATCGCACATATTAAGCCCCTCCCGCTGCGGCAGTATTTTGCTCGCACAGCGCATTGAGTAAATTTGTCGACAGGATGATGCCGGTATGAATTTGCTGCAGAGCTTCAATACGTGAATCTTTTGTCAGGCTTTCAATAACCACTTCATCGTCAACCCGCAGACGGCAAATTAACTGGTTGGTCGAAGCCAACTTCATTAACTGCGGCAATGATAAATCCTTCAGGTTCTCAATTGACCCTTCCGACAGCCCCAAGCGAAAACCTGCGGAAAATTTATCCTTACGAATAAGCTGCTGGGCCAGTAATAGATAAGACAGGTTGATATCGTGGATGCTTTGCAGATGCTCATCAAAATTTGACATAAAGATTCTCTCATTTTATCAGTCAAAATCAGGAATGTGGTGATGCGTTACCGCATTCATCACATTATTATGTATGAAGCCGATGCAGAGAACTTTTGGGATTGATATCGACCTTTCTCTCTCTTTTAACGGGCTGAGAAAGAACGCCTTACCATCCGACGTCAATGCCAAAAAATAGCTGCATCAAAATGTGCATAAAGCATAACCACAGGTTTTTTACGCCACAACCACTCGGACTTTCCCTTGCGGCACAAAAACCACCTATCTCATTGATTAAAATCAATATTAACGAAAGTTAAATATTCTTAAATGTCAATAATTTAATATTAAAGCAATCGGCAGAAATAATGTTAACTCTGCTGGTGTTTCAGACATTTGCCTTTGTTATTTTCTATAGGTTAATTTCAAAAACAAAATTAGCATTTTAAAAACATAGTTTATTCATCATCCATGCGCGCACGCAGACGTTTTATTGCCAGGCTATGTAACTGGCTTACGCGTGTTTCTGTCAAACCTAACACCAGACCAATTTCTTTCATATTCAGATCCTGCTGATAGTAGAGTTGCAGGATCCTTTGTTCACGCTCAGGGATATAAGCCACATGTTCGCTGATTTTATCGAGCAGATTTTCCTGCACCGTATCATTCAGTGGGTTTAGCCTTTCATGACTGTCATCGATATTTTCATAGGCGTCTGCATATTGTTCCTGCAGCTCATCCAGAGAGTAAATCTGGCTAACGTTGGTTTCTGCCAGTAAATGCTGAAACTCTTTCAACGAGACATCCATGCGCTCAGCAATATCGGCCTCAGACGCTGAACCATTTTTCTCCTGCTCTATTTTATGAATCACTCTGGCCATTTCACGCGCCTGGGTGCGAATTCGTCTGGGCACCCAGTCGCGCTCACGTAATTCATCCATTAGCGCCCAGCGCACTCGCTGGCTAATCCACGCGCTTAACGACACGCCTTTTTTGGGGTCAAACTGGTCTATGGCACTTAAAAATCCTAATGCGCCCGCCTGAATTAAATCATCAAGCTCAACGCTTGCCGGCAACCGTTTTTGCAGGCGAAGCGCTTCCTGGCGCACGATATACTTATACCTGGACCACAGACCCGTTTTATCCTCAATTCCTTCGGAAGTATAAATACCACTCACGATGCTCTTCCAGCCAACAATACCAACCAGAATTATCCGAGCAAAATGGCTATTCAAATAGTGCAATAAGCCGCTAAAAAAATGCGCAATCTATAACTTCAGCGGCCTCATCGCTCTCACTAATATTATTAACGACAATAAATAACGCTATTATTACCGGTAATACAGGCGATTAAAAAGTCTGCCACTCGTCATTATCAGCGGTGGCTTTTGCAGACGCCCAGTGGCGAGCCGTTCTTCCGACAACGCCCGGCTTTGCAGCAATCTTTGCCGACTCATCAAGCACAAACTTCGCCACCAGATTTTCCAGCACGTCGGACTGTCTTTCCAGTTCACTCGCCGCCGCGGCCGCCTCTTCGACCATCGCCGCGTTCTGCTGCGTAACCAGATCCATTTCATTCACGGCCTGGGAAATCTGATTAATCCCGGCGCTTTGCTCGTCAGAAGCGGAGGCAATTTCGCCCATAATTTCGGTCACCTGAGAGACCGAGCTGACAATGCCGTGCATTACCGCGCTGGTCTGCAGCACCTGGCGGGAACCGCTTTCCATCGTGGTAACACAGGTATTGATAAGCTGATTAATCTCTTTTGCCGCCTCGGCGCTACGCTTGGCCAGGCTACGAACTTCCTCTGCCACCACGGCAAAACCACGCCCCTGCTCCCCGGCACGCGCGGCTTCCACCGCGGCGTTAAGCGCCAGGATATTCGTTTGGTTAGCAATACTGTCGATGACGCCGTTGATTTCGGCTATTAGATGCGAGCTCACGGTGATTTGCTGCATGATCTGCTCAAGGCACTGCATCTGCTCGCCGCCTTCACGGGCGTTCGTGCTGGCGCTTTCTGCCAGCCCGCGGGCGGTGTGGGCGTTGTCCGCGTTTTGGCGTACCGTAGTTTTAATCTCTTCCATGCTGGCCGCCGTTTCCTGCAGCGCCGAAGCCTGCTGCTCGGTACGGGAAGAGAGGTCGCTATTCCCGCTGGAAATCTCACGGGCGTTTTTATGGATGGTCATTACCCCGCCGCTGATGCCGGATACCGTTGCGGTCAGCGCAACGCGCATCTGCTCCAGCTCTTTAAGCATCACGCCAATTTCATTCTCCGCGCCCACGGCCACCGGGCGGCTAAGGTCGCCATTGGCAATGGTTTTTAGCGAGGCGGTAGTCTCGTTCAGTCGCTTCACCAGCGTCTGTCGCAGCCAGTAACGCACGGCAAACAGCATCATCAGCCCTAAAATAAATACCGCGCTGCCAAACACAATCATTGCACGGTAGTCACGCTCCGCCTCTTCCACAAACAGCCCGTTGTTTTTCCCTGTGACGCTGGAGAACGCCTCAATGCTTTCCCTGACTAACTTGCGATGCGCCAGTTCGTCATCAATACCCGGGAAACCCGCCTCTGGGTTATTGAAGGCATCCAGTTTAGCGGCCGTTATCTTATAAAGATTTTCAAACGCAACGCTGGCGTTCTCCGCCGCCGCCTTTCCTTCCTGAGAGTTAAACGGCGTGGACATGAATTCACGCATCTCTTTACGCGCCATATTCAGAATGTTCCGGGTATTATCAAACATCTCCGGCGTCACCACGTGCCCAAGGTTACGCTCCAGCATCAGCGCATTAATACGGGCCAGGGCGGAGTTAATATTGTAAGCGGCATCGCGCAGCTGAATATTATTTTCACCGGCGACTAAAATACGGTTAAAGTTTTTATTATTCGAAGTGCTGTTATAAATGGAGTAAGCGCTGGTCACCAGCAGGGCGAAGGCAAAGCTGCCGATCACCAGCGAAATTGCGGTGTAGATCTTTAGGTTCTTAAACATAATTTACATGGGAAAACCTGACGATAAATAACGCATCGCCAGGCCTTAGCCGTCCTGAGTAATAGAAGAGAAACCGTTTTACCCGTGTATTAAAGACTTAGCGGGTAAAAATATTCATTTTCTGCATTGCCTGAAACACCATCATCGATGCGTTCAGCGAGAATTCCGCCATTTTCGAATCGGTGATGACGCCAATTTGGGTCCCGTAATCGGAGCCGACGGCGCTTTGCAGCTGCTGGATAATGGCAAGACGCTCATTGTCGCCTTTTGAATCCAGCTCAATCAGCTGCTGAAGATTGGTGCCCAACTCGGCCTGAACCTTCCCCAGACGATTAATGCCTTCGTCGACCGCAAGGCTTGCCGCGCTAAGCGCAGCACGAAGATCGTCATCTACCGGCCCGCCTCTGTTCAGTTCGGTGATAGCTTGATCCAGCGCGGCAAAGAGATCGGTCGCCGTAGCGCTGCCGAAAATCTCGCTACCCAGATGACCGGTTTGCATCACGTTGCCCTGTGCAACGGTTTGGGTAATGGCTTCGTTGCCGCCCTGATAGACGCCGTTTTCGTCAAACGGCGCGGTCCCGGATTTAAAACCGGAGAAGATATGGCGCCCGCTGCCGTCGCGGCTATTGGCCAGGTCGAGCAGGTTTTTACGGATGCCGTCCAGCTCCGTCGCCAGCGCCTTACGATCCTCTTCCGACATGGTTTCGGTCTTGGCCGCGACAATCTTCTGGCTAAGATTTTTGGTCATCAGGTTGCCCATTGAGCTGAGCGTGGAGTCCGCCATCTCCATTGAGCCGCGGGCGGCAGAGCGGGCGCTGGCGTACAGCTCCATCTTGGCCAGCGCATCCTGATACATCACCGCATTGGCGGCGGCGCCCGGATTGTCAGAGGCGGAGAGCAGGGTTTTTCCCGCCGACAGGCGCATGTAGGCGTCGTTATTTTCGCCAATTCGCCGGGACATGCTGTCAATGCTCTGTTTGAACATATATTGAGTACTTAAACGCATTTTTTATCCTCTCGTCGTCATCACGGACGTCTTATCGAAGTGACAGAAGGGTGTCGAACATTGTGTTTGCCACCTCTATAATTTGAGCATTTGCGTTGTAGTAGTTGCTAAACATCTGCAGGTTCATCACCTCTTCGTTAAGGTCAACGCCCGCGGTTGCCTGCCACTTAAACTCCAGTTCTTTGTGCACCGCGCTGGTTGCCTCAAAATCGACCTGCAGCGCATTCATTGATGAACCCACGCGGCTGACCAGCGTAGAATAGGCCTCGGTGAGCGTCGCGTTGCCAACAAGCTTCTCATTCTGAATATCCAGCAGCAGCAGCAGGTTTTTATTGTTCTTTTCTTCGGTCGGGTCATTACTGTCGGATGCCGCAATCGCCTCACCGCTGGTAATCACGGTGCTTAGCCCCTCCGCCACACCCGCGGTCGGGTTCATTTTGAAGCTGTCACCCGCCTGCGGATTGCCGCTGGTACGAACGGTAAGCCCATCAAATTCCAGCTCGCCCATTGGATTAACGGAGTGGGGAACTACGTGTCCGTCCGCGCCTTTGACTTCCCAGGTATTGCCGTTAAAGCTGATGGTGTAGTCTTGGGCTTTCACGTTGGAATACTGACCGCTGAAACGAGGCGATAAACTGCCATCACCGGCGTTATTGCGGTTGGCAATAGCCTGAGGGTCTGGAATTTTGAACAAATCGCCGCCGGGATTGCCATTCTGATCGAAACCTTTCTGGTTAACCTCGTTAAAGCGGGCGGCCATTTGCAACGCAATCTGGTTAACGTCGTTGCGCGCGTCCACCAGGTCTTCGTTACGGAACTTAAACAGCCCGCCCAGCGTACCGCCGGTGATACGATCTTCGTTTAACGGCGTGGCATTGCCGCTGGCGTCAACGTAAGACACGATGGTCTGGTTAGGGTCGGACGGGGAAACCGAGGCTTCCATTTTGTACGCCCGGTCGCCGCTAACCAACGGGCGACCGTCAGCCAGCGTCACATCCATGCGTCCGGTTTCAATATTTTCACTCACCCGAATGCCGATCTGGCCGCTCAGTTTCCCGACCAGTGCATCGCGGGTATCCAGCAAATCTAAAGGCGGTGTACCGCCCTGCGCGCTGATTTTCTCGATCTGCATGTTCAGTCGCGCCAGCTGCTCGGTACTGCTGTTGATGTCAGCCACGCTCTGTTCAATCTTGAGGTTTGTGCTCTTTTCAAGCCCTGTCAGGCGCTTGCTGCTGGTATTAAACTGATTAGTCAGAGAGCTAAGTTTGTTGTAGGCGGCCTGGCGCGCAGACGGCGCGCTTGGGTCGTCGCTAAGCCCTTTTAAGGCGCTGAAGAAGCCGTTCAGGGAAACCGACGGGTTCGACTCGCTGTCGCCCAGCATGTTGTCAATTTCGCTGAACAGCTCATAGCGGCTGCTCATCCCCGCAAGCGTGGTCGATGTGCCGCGCAGTTGGTTATTGATAAACGCGTCGTAGCCGCGCTGAACGCCGTTCACCTGTACGCCGTAGCCATAAAAACCGTTGTTGGTTACCAGCCCCCCGGCCTCTCTCAGAATGATATCGCGGCGGCTGTAGCCCGGCGTCATACCGTTGCTCAGGTTGCCACCAATCACGTTTATTGCCGCCTGCGCCGACGTCAGGCCCGATTTTGCTAAATTGTACAGGTTCATAATTTACCAACGCATAGTGTGAAATCCTGGCCGGCCTTTCCGGGCAGGAGAATAAAGCCTTCTGGTTACTTCATCGGTGGTTAAAAAATTCACTAAAATATTTTTGTCAGATCGGTCTGGTATGCCTGCACGCTCTGCTGAATATTGCCCTTCACCTTCTGAATGATGGTGATGAGCTTCTTCGCATACGCGGGATCGGTCGCGTAGCCGCCGGCCTGCAAAGCGTGAGCGCCCTGCTCAGGGGAGGCCGATTTCACTACGTGCTGGTAACGAGGGTTGTTTTTTAGCAGGCGGGTATAGTCGGCCAGCGCCTCACCGTAGGAGTCATAAACCCTGAATGCCGCCTTCACCTTGCGTTTCTCGCCGTTGATAAACTCGGTGGTGGTGATTTCGGTGGTTTTGCCCTGCCAGTCGCCGGTAGCCTTAATGCCGAACAGGTTGTGGCTGGGTTTCCCCTCGCCGGTAAGAATCTCCCGCTTGCCCCAGCCGGATTCCAGCGCCGCCTGCGCCAGAATCAAGTGTGGGTGAATGCCGCTTTGCTGAGCGGCCTGCAGCGCAGGGCGCAGCATACGGGTAATAAACGGGCTGGAACGGTCGCCGACCACCGGTGCCGTGCTGACCTCCGGAGGGCCGGGCTTCGGCTCGCTAAACCCCGTGGGCGGAGCGCTGTAAGCGCCCGCTAAGGCGTAAGGTGACGCTCCCGGCGCGGAAATCGATCCCCCGGTTTCAGCCGCCTCTCCGCCCATTTGCCTGACGATCATCTCCGCAAACCCCAGCTGCCCTTTTTGGGCAAACTCCTGGGAGATCTGCTGATCGTACATTGAGGTGTACATTTCCGACGCCTGGCTGTCGAACAGCCCGTCCTTGAAGCTGGCGTCGCGCATGCTTTTAACCATCATCTGCACGAAGATACCTTCCAGTTGCTGCGCCGCCTGTTTGAGAGCGTGGGGCGAATTCTGGGTGGCATCGCGTTTCAGTGTCTCCAACGAGCGAACATCAAACGCTGCGCTGCTCATCTTATCGAACGCGCCCATCAGTTGGTCTCCAGCTTCGCCCGCAGGCAGCCCGCGCTTTTCATCGCCTGCAAAATTGACATCAGCTCGTTCGGGGTCGCGCCAAGGTTATTCAGCGCATGCACCACGTTGTTGAGGTCCGCGCTACCGCGCACCTGCTGCAGCGAGCCGCCACGGTCGCGTACCGAAATATCCGTCTGCGGAACCACCACGGTTTCGCCGCCGCCGAAAGGCGTATCGGGCTGGCTGATAACGTTATTCTGCGTGACTTCTACGGTCAGCGAGCCGTGCGCTACCGCGCAGCTGTCCAGCGAAACGTGGCGGTTGATGACCACCGACCCGGTGCGGGAATTCACTACCACTTTTGCATCCTGCACGTTTACGCTAAGCGGGATGTCCTGAACATTGGCCAGGAAGCGCACGCGTGAGGGACCGTCTGCCGGGGCAAACAGGCGTACCGTACGGGCATCCTCCGGTACTGCCGCCCCGCCGCTGTAGCGGCTGTTGATGGCATCGCTAATCTGCTGCGCCAGCGAAAAATCACTTTCGTTGAGCTGCAAACGCATCACACTCTGGCTGGCAAAATCATTCGGGACCTCACGCTCAACCGTTGCGCCACCGCCGATGCGTCCGCCGTTAAGCTGGTTCACCTGCACCCGGCTGCCGCCGGCCTGCGCGCCCGCACCAGAAATCAGCACGTTGCCCTGAGCGAGCGCGTAGACCTGGTTATCCACACCCTTAAGCGGCGTCATCAGCAGCGTACCGCCGCGCAGGCTCTTCGCGTTGCCAAGCGAGGAGACCACAATGTCGATTTTGTCCCCGGAGCGGGCAAACGGCGGCAGCTCAGCGGTTACCATCACCGCCGCGATGTTTTTCAGCTGCATATTGGTGCCCTGCGGCACGGCGATACCAAGCTGCGACAGCATATTGCTCAGGCTCTGTCCGGTAAAC
Source organism: Cedecea sp. (assembly GCF_036500665.1). Lineage (NCBI taxonomy): Bacteria > Pseudomonadati > Pseudomonadota > Gammaproteobacteria > Enterobacterales > Enterobacteriaceae > Cedecea > Cedecea sp. The sequence continues at coordinate 46,417 of NZ_DASYBS010000096.1, read as the reverse complement.
GGCGCCTGCATCGTCTGGTCACCGGTACCGTCCAGCCCCACCACCAGGCCATAGCCCATCAGCGAGTTACCGCGCACGCCCTGTACGGTAGTCAGGTCGCGAATGCGCTCCGCATGGCTCACTTTCGGCAGCATCATGGCGTAGAGCGCGATGCTGAGGAAAAACAGAATAAATTCTTTTCTAAAAGTCATATTAAAAAGGTGCCAGATTCAGGAACAGACGCTGGAGCCAGCCCATGTTCTGCGCTTCATTGATGTAACCGTTGCCAACGTATTCAATACGTGCATCGGCGACCTGCGTGGAGGAGACGGTGTTACTGCCGCTGATCGTTCTGGGGTTAACCACCCCGGAAAAACGAATGAACTCGGTGCCCTGATTGATGGCGATTTGCTTCTCACCCACCACCTGCAGGTTGCCGTTTGGCAAAAGCGCATTCACCGTCACAGTAATGGTCCCGGTGAAGGTGTTACGCGCCGCCGCGCCGCCTTTGCCGGAAAAATCAGACTTGCCGCTGGCGTCAAAGTCAGCGCCACCGCTACCCAACCAGCCGCCTACCGGCATGGCATCCAGCCCCAGACCAGCCGATCCGTTGCGGTTGGCGCTGGCCGACGAGCTTTTGCTGGCGCTCACGTTCTCCTGCAGCAGAATGGTCAGCGTGTCGCCAATGTTGCGCGGGCGGCGGTCCTCAAACATCGGCTGATAGCCATAGTTCATGGCCTGCCCGGTTTGAAACAACGAACCGCTGGGGCCCGTGGCGGCCAGCGGTATGGGTGCCGCCGTGGTCGCCCCCTGCACCAGCGGCTGGTGCATTATCTGCGCGCAGCCGCTTAACAGAAGCGCCCCGCTCAGAAGGGTAAAGGCACGTAAAACGCGCGGTGTCATAGCCAAAGAGTTGTTCATGTTTTTTACGATCAAACTGTCAGTGGCCTGCCGGGCTGCCCCGGCAGGCTGGGAGGGTTACAGCTGGGAAAGTCGCTGCAGCATCTGGTCGGAAGTCGACACGGCCTTGCTGTTAATTTCGTAGGCTCGCTGCACCTGAATCATCGTCACCAGCTCCTCCGCCACGTTAACGTTGGAGGTTTCGATGTATCGGTGCTTCAGGCGCCCCGCGCCATCCATACCCGGCGTGGCTTCATTTGGCGCACCTGAGGCCTGAGTTTCGCGGTACAGGTTGCCGCCAATGCTTTCCAAACCGGAGTCATTGATAAAGGTCGCCAGCGTCAGCTGGCCAATTTGCTGAGGCAGCGCCTGCCCCGGCACGGTCACGCTGACGATACCGTCTTCACCGACGGTCACCGTCTGTGCGTCCGGTGGAATGGTCAGGCCCGGCTGCACAGGGTTGCCGCTTGAATCAACGATTTGCCCGTTTTCGTTAGGCTTGAACGAGCCGTCGCGGGTATAGGCCGTGGTGCCGTCCGGTAACTGGATCTGGAAGAAGCCTTTGCCCTGAATCGCCACGTTATATTCGTTGCCCGTTTCGTTCATCTGCCCCTGGGTATGCATGCGCTCGGTAGACACCGCGCTCACGCCGGTACCCAGCTGTAAACCGGTCGGCAGCGTGGTTTGCTCGGACGCCTGGGCACCCGGCTGACGCATGGTCTGGTAAAGCAGATCCTGGAATACCGCACGCTGGCGCTTAAAGCCGTTGGTGCTGACGTTCGCCAGGTTGTTGGAAATCACGTCCATGTTGGTCTGCTGCGCTTCCAGACCGGTTTTTGCAATCCATAAAGAGCGGATCATTCGTTTTCTCCTGCCGGGGCTTAGCCCAGGCTCAGTAGCTGATTAGCCTGCTTCGCGTTTTCATCCGCGGTGCGAACGACTTTCATGTTCATTTCGAACCCGCGGGCGTTGGCTATCATGTCGGCCATCGCTTTCACCGGGCTGACGTTGCTGCCTTCCAGCGCTTCCGGGCTCAGGCGCATATCCTGATCGACAGGCAGCACGCCGCCCAGCGCCGGGCGAAACAGCCCTTCGTCGCCGTGAACCAGATCCTGCATCGCGGCGTTAACCATTTTTAAGCGGCCCACCGCCACTACGGCGTCAGGCTCATCGCCCGCGCCCAGCGCCGTCAACGTGCCGTCCGGTGCAATGGTGATGCTGGACTGCGGTGGCACCACGATCTGCTCACCGTCGCCCATCACCGGGAAACCGTTGATGCTGAGCGCCCCTTCGCTGTCCACCTGTATCGCCCCGTTTCGGGTATAGGCTTCGCCACCGTCGGGCGTTGCCACGGCTAACCAGCCGTCCTGCGGCATCGCTACGTCCAGGCTGCGCCCGGTGTGGTTTACCGGCCCCATGGTGTTGTCGTGAAACGGCGTGGATTCGGCCACCAGGGCGCGTGTCGCATGGGTGTCCCCGGCAATCGGCACCGCACGGAATGCGGCCAGCTGCGAACGAAAACCGCTGGTAGAGCTGTTGGCGAGGTTATTGGAGGTCACAGCCTGGCGGTTAAGCGCCGCGTTGGCGGCGCTCATGGCGGTATAAATTGCGCGATCCATCATCTACCGCCGTTAACGCAGGTTAACCAGAGTCTGCAACAGCTCGGACTGGGTCTTGATGGTCTGAGAGTTGGACTGGTAGTTACGCTGGTAGACGATCATATTGACCATCTCACCGCCAAGGTCGACGTTGGAGTTTTCCAGCGCATAGCCGGTCAACGATCCCAGGCTACCGCTGCCCGGGGCTCCAACAACCGGGCTGCCGGACTGCGGGGTTTCAATCCAGGTGTTGCCGCCGTTCTGCTGCAGGCCACCGAGGCTGGCAAAATTCGCCAGCGCCACCTGGGCCAGCGTCTGCTTCTCGCCGTTATCGTAATTAGCCACGATCTCGCCCTTATCGCTGATGACGTAGCCAATAAACTGCCCTAACGCCTGGCCGTTGAGCTGAAACTTGTCAGTGGTGGATTCATCCGCGGCAACCTGAGTCATCTTAGAGAGATCCATCTCCAGCCTCAGCGCGTCAGCACCGTTATGGCGTGAACCTTCGAGGGAAAACTTACCGTCGCTGGTCATTTTGCCGTCCGCGCCAAAGACCAGGTCAATATCTTTGTATACCGGCTCAGGGTCAGGTGGTGCCGTCATCTGAGGCGCGGTGCTATCTATCGCCTTTGCGGTCCAATTGTTATCGGCGGTCTTGATAAAATAAACCGTGATAGTGTGCTTGTTGCCCTGGCTGTCATAGGCTTCGCTTTGGGTGCTGAAGCTGTAGGTTTCCGGCTTGGTCGCGTCGAATTCGTCTGGATCAAGATTCTCCGCGCCGGAGCGCAGGTTACCCCTCAACTCCCCGCTGGTAGAGGCCTGCGGCAACATCGGCGACTTATCAATTTTGATCGGGCCAAGCGGCGCGCCTGGCAACACAGTGCGTGGCGTGCCGGTCGCCTCATAGCCGGTCAGGAACAGGTTGTTCGTCGAGTTAAACAGGTTGCCGTCTTTATCTTCATCAAACTGGCCGTTACGGCTGTAGTAGGCCTGCCCGGCGGCGTCCACCAGACGGAAGAAGCCGTTACCGGTGATCCTCATATCCAGATTGCGCCCGGAGTTTGTCTGCCCACCGTCGCCGAAGTTCTGGTTGGTACCCGCAACCTGCACCCCCATCCCCTGCGCACCGGCAAAGATGTCGGCAAAGCCCACGGAGCCGGATTTAAAACCGTAGGTCTGGGAGTTGGCGATGTTGTGACCAACGGTATCTAACGCTTTTGCGGCAGCGTTCAGGCCGCTCAGGCCTTGTGAAAAGCTCATAATAGTTTTCCAGAAAGTAAGTAAGGGGTAAGAGAGTTACTGGATCAGATAGAGGTCGCGCAGCGTCACGGTTTTTCCACCCACCAGGTGCATCACGGCACCTTCCTCATTAAAGGAGACGCCCTCAACGCGGTTGCTAATCAACCCGGTGATGGTGGGAGCATCGCCGCTTGCCCGGCTGGCGGAGTAGGTGACTTTGTATTCCACGTCGGCGTCGGGTTCGGACGGCTGGAAGTTTTCCAGGTCATCAAGACTGAAGGTATTCACCCCGGCCTTAGCGCCTTTTAGTTCGGCGGTGTAGGCTTTACCGATTTCATCGGTAAAGGTGACGGTGACTTTGTCCGCCTCGCCCTTCAGGTTGAAGCTGAGTTCGTCATCCGCCTGAATCGTGTTCTGACTGCCCCATGTCACTTTGGCATCGCCTTCGGTATAGACATTGCGCCCTACCCAGGACGTGGCGCTCATTTCATTCATGTTTTGCAGCATCATGCCGACGGCATACACCGACTTGTTCAGCGTTTCGATACCGGCCGCGGTGTTGAACTGCGCTAGCTGGGAGGTCAGCTGGTTGTTATCCATCGGGTTAGTTGGATCCTGGTTTTGCATCTGCGCCACCAGCAGTTTCATAAAGCTTTCGCTCAGGTCCGCGGCGCTGTTGCCGTTGCCGCCCTGGTTGTTGCCGCTGGCGTTATTTACGGAAGAGACGGTCATTGGGCTGTCCTTATTGTCCCAGGCTTAAAGTTTTCAGCATCAGGGACTTGGCCGAGTTCATCACCTCGACGTTGGCCTGGTAGCTGCGGGAAGCGGAAATGGTGTTGACCATTTCGTTTACAACGTTAACGTTCGGCATCTTCACGTAGCCCTGCTCGTCCGCCAGCGGGTTACCCGGCTCATACACCAGCCGCGGTGGCGCACTGTTTTCCACCACATCGCTGACCTTCACGCCACCGATGTCGCCGCCTGCGGCGGGATCCACTTCAAACATCACCTGGCGCGCGCGGTACGGCTGGCCGTCCGGGCCAGCGGCGCTGTCGGCGTTGGCCATGTTGCTGGCACTAACGTTCAACCGCTTTGACTGGGCGGTCATCGCCGAGCCGGAAATATCAAAAACGCTAAATAACGACATCTGCTTAATTACCCTTGTGAAAGCACGCTCATCATTTTCTTAATATCCGCACCGAGGAACGTCAGGCTGGACTGATATTTGACGGCGTTGTCGGCAAAATTAATTCGTTCGCGATCCATATCTACCGTATTCCCGTCGGCGCTCGGCTGGTCCGGAATGCGGTATAAAAGCTGCGGGTCGTCAAACGGCGTCGCTTTCGCTTCAATATGCCGCGAAGAGGTTAATGACAGCGACACGGACGATTTTGCTAATGCCTGGTTTTCCGTGGCGTGCTTTAATTGCTGTGTAAAATCAATATCCCGCGCCATATACCCTGGGGTATCGGCGTTGGCGATATTTGATGCCAGAACTTCCTGCCGACGCGAAAGTAAGCCTAACGCCTCCTGCTGAAAGCGAAACGCATCATCAAGTTTATTGATCATGAAATTTGGCCTCGCGCCTGTAAAAATAACAGTCACATTTTAGTCAGCGCGGGTTAAATATTACACTGCAAAGACCTCGCAGAAATAAACGCTTTTAAGCTATTCAAGATAAAAAATCCGAAAATTAAAAAACCAACCTTTAAATTGGCGTCAATAATGAAGTTATTTAGCGCATTAAGTTAATGTTCTATTCGTTTATAATTTAAACATATTATTTATTCACGGCGTCTGCCCTTCCTTCTATTTAAGGCAGTTTTTCTATGCGTATTCTTTCCCGATTCTGCCTGCTTGCGCTTTGCCTCAGTGCGCCCCTTTATGCCGGCACCCATTCCCAGTCCGCCGGGCTCCAAAAGCTGCAGGTGGACATTGATGCGCTGCTGCAAAAACGCAGCCCGCGAAGTGAAGAGGCGGATCTGGTGCTCACCGGCCGCCTGCTTACGCCCGTAAGTCAGCTGGCCTCTCTCTGCGCAAACCCGGCGCTGTCTCTGCCGGGGAATGATTCGCGCCTGACAGGTAAACGCAGCGTGATAGCCCAGTGTGGATCCCGCAAATTTTTTATCCAGGTTCAGGTGAAAGCGCAGGGAACCTGGTGGGTGGCGAAGCGCCCTTTATCCGCGGGTACCGTGGTTCATCCCGGAGATATTGAGGCCCGCAGCGGGGTGGTAGAGCGTTCGCTGAAGGGGTTAATTTTCACCCCCAACGAGATTATCGGCCAGACGCTGACCCGTGCCGTGCCCGCCGGGCAGCCGCTGTTAGCCAGCCAGCTTCGCCAGCGATGGCAACTCCGGGCTGGCCAGCAGGTCGACGTGGTCACAACGGGCGATGGCTTCAGGATCCGCAGCAGCGCAAAGGCCCTCGGCAACGCGGCCGTCGACGACACGCTCAGGGTACAAACGCGTAACGGGCAGATTTTGAGCGGAAAAGTCAACGCCGCCGGTCAGGTGATGGTTTTTTTACGCGAATAAATTTCAGTTTTTTTTCCCGGCACCGATGAAACAGGTATACGCAAGTCGCAAGACGTTTTAACCGGCGAGGATAATTATGAGCATCGAACGCACAACAGCAGCCGCATCCGTAAGCAGCATTCAGCCAGCCCAGGAGATGCGTACCCGTCAGGCAGAGCAGGAGCAACAGCCTGGCACACCGGCCGCGGGCAGCGAGAGCAAAACCCAGGTCAGACTCAGCAGCCTGGCGCAACAGATCAAAACCGACGACACCCAGGACGTAGATTTTGAGCGTGTGGCAGCCATTCGAGCCGCACTGGAAGCCGGAGAATTACCGCTTGAACCGCGGAAAATTGCCGAGTCTCTGGTGCAGGAAATTTATCACTTTAGTTAAGAGTTGGGCCTCAGGATTTATGGATAAGCTATTCCCGATATTGTCGCAGATGAAATCGTCTCTGGATGAACTGGAGGCGATCATGATTGAAGAGATTAATCAGCTTAATCGCCCCAAAATTAATCCCGTCTCGCTGCAGGTGCTGACGGATAATAAAAGCCAACTGCTGTCGACGATTCAGTATTACGACGAACTGCGGCATCGGGAAGAGCGGGGGCCTGGGCTGCAGGCTCCTTACCGCCAGCAGGCAAAACTCTTTGCGCTCTGGCAACAGGTCACCGAACAAGTGCAGCAGACCAAAAGCCTCAATGACAAAGTGGAAGAGCTGCTATCGATGCACATGAAAAGAAATCAGCAGCTACAAAAAGTGGTGGAAAACGTCGGGGCCAGCCAGAGCCTTTACGGCGCAGATGGCGAAGCCACCAGCGCCACTACCGGGCGGGTTTACAATATTTCGGTATAGCGTCTTTTATCATTCATCATCTGTTGCCAGCTTATTCGCTGGCTTTTTTTTACCCAAAAGCCAGCGAATAAAGCAGAACAAAAGCAACAGCACTAGCGGGGAACGGAGGTAAACGGTGAAAGGTAGGCGTGGCTCGCGGCTTTGCCTTTATTAATGGAGGACATTTCTTTACGCAGAATATCAAGACGGCCACGCATGCGCTCCACCATCAGCGCCTCGTTTTCCAACAGGAGAGCAAGGTGTTGCTTAAGTTTTTCGTGCTCAGACGAAGATAGCGCCCCGGTATCAAGCGTGGTCAACGCTTCAACCTGAACAACGTACTCCGTCATCGTCTCGATAAACGCGTCCCACTCTCCCCGATGGGTAAATTCCAGCAGCGCGCGGTTTAATTCACTAATTTGCTGCAGCTTGCTCGCAATAACGTCAGCCATAATGTCCCGGTTTCCTTGTTGGCTCAATCTCTTTCCAGGTCGTGGAAAGGGTGGTCATGATCTCAATCAGGTGCGGCAGCTGCTCGGGCTGTTTTTGCAGGTTTAACAGCAGCAGATTACGCGAGACATATTCATAGAGGCTTTCCATCTCTTCCGTCACCGCGCCGCCAACCTCATGGTTTAGCGAGGCACGCAGGCCGTTGTCGATAATGTTAATCGCTCTGGAGATCATCTCCCCGCGCTTGGCGATATTACCGCTTTCAAAATAGATTTTTGCCCGCATCATGGCGCTGATTGCGCCGTCCATCAGCAGCGTGATCAGCTGGTGCGGCGTGGCACCTGCCACCTGGCTTTCTAAAGAGACCTGAGCGTAGGCGCTCTGGCCGGTTTTCGCGTACATAGTGAAGTCCTGCCGGGCGTCTTCCGCCCGGCGTAGAAGAGAATTAGAGGCTGCTTAACAGGCTATTAAGCTGGTTTTGGGTGTTGGTCATCTGGCTCATCGCCAGATCGAGACGTTCAAAGTCTTTACGGTTACGCTCGACGGTTTTCTCGATCATCTTTTCCAGCTGGGCAATACGCTCACTTACCTGCTTACCCTGCTCTTCCAGACCTTTGGTGGTCTGCTTGATGATGCCATCCACCTTCGGTTTGGCCTCGTCGTCGCCGATATAGGTCTTGATCACCGACTGCATTTTGTCGGCAATCCCTTCCTTGCCCGCTTTACCGAGGAACAGCGCTTCCATCGCGTCCGGGTTTTCCTTGATGGCCTCATCCAGCTTCTTGCTGTCGATGGTGAGTTTGCCGGTAGAGGCATCCTCGACCTTCACCTCGATCCCCATTTCGGCAAGCGACCCGAACACATCGCTGAGCTCGCTAAAGTTGCCGCCGGCAATTTCACGCATTTCGGTGGTCAGGCGGCGAAGGGTGCCGTTGCCCATCAGCGCACCGTTGCCCGGGTTAGGAGCATATGTCCCCTCAACGGGCGCCTTCCACGCGCTGGCGGAACTGGACTCGCTGATAAAGGCGTTATAAAGCTTTACAAATTCTTCAATGGCGCCTTTGAGCTTATTATTGTCTTTGGTGACGGAGAGGGTTTCGGCGATAAAACCGGTATCGTCTTTTTCAGAAAGCTGCTGCAGCTCTAACGTCATCCCGTCGATGGCGTCGGTAATGGTGTTGCTGCTGTGGCGCGTTACCACGCCATCTACCTCAATGATGGCGTTTTGCGCGGCGGCAATTTGCTTCATTGGAGCAGGACCCGGTCCAGGCATTGCGGGTACGTCCGGATCATAATTCAGCACACCTGCCAGCTTATCGTCACCCTCGACCTCAACCTTCATTTCACCGTCTTCGCCGGTTTTATTGGAGGTCAGGACCAGGGTAAAACCGCCGTTTTCTCCGGCACGAACCGACGCGGTCACGTCACCGCGCTGGGCGTTGATTTTTTTCTGGATCTGCTCCAGCGAGGTTTCATCCTTCGCCAGCTCAATTTCCATGGTTTCGCCGTCGCCAACGGTAATTTTTAGCGTGCGCGTACCTGCACTCTGGTCGCCCAGCTGGTCGGTTTTGCTGGTTTGCTCTGCGGTACCGATTTTGTGCTTGGTGGCCAACTGGTGTACGGCAATACTGTAGCTGTCGGGCAGTGCGCCGGCGCCGGCCGTGGCTTTAAACGCTTTATTGGTGCCGACGTTCACGCCATTGAAGCCGTCCGAGTCCAGCTTGCCGAGGTTGTTTTTTAACTCAGAAAGCGAGCTGGAAATCTTGCCCCAGGAAGACACCTGGTTGCTGTAGCTGGTTTTTTTGGTCTGATAAGGCACCAGCTTGGTTTGCTCCGCCTTTTTTATTTCTGCCAGCATCGCGGTGATATCCAGCGCCCCGCCCGAGCCAATTCCTGGCATTGAAAATCCGGCCATAATCTTCTCCTGTCTGTTAAATGAATGGCAGTGTCATAATTAGCTATCGGGGCATAATGATTTAAGTTTAATTTTTTCGCTGGCGGGGAACAATTCACCAGCCGCGGAGAAACACAATAGCGCGTTTATTTCGCCTTTAAATAGAGAAGGAAATAGCCCTCCGCATTTTATTCAGTGAATTACCGCCAATAGTGACGCTATTTATTCGATTGGTAAAAATATTCAAAAAAATATTTCAGTGTTATTTCCTCGTCACCGATAGCTAAGTTATGCGCAGCAATCGCCGCATATCCATAATTGCTTTAAACGGCAGCAACACTCAAAGAGGAATTGATAATGGCACAGGTCATTAATACCAACGCGCTGAGCCTGATGGCTCAAAACAACCTGAACAAATCCCAGGCGCAGCTGGGCACCGCTATCCAGCGCCTGTCTTCCGGCCTGCGTATCAACAGCGCGAAAGACGACGCTGCGGGCCAGGCTATCACCGGCCGCTTTACCGCTAACATCGAAGGCATGACCCAGGCCGCACGTAACGCCAACGACGGTATCTCCCTGGCGCAGACCACCGAAGGCGCGCTGAACGAAATCTACGACAACGTACTGAACATTCGTCGTCTGACTTCTCAGGCCCTGAACGGCACCAACTCCGAGTCTGATAAAAAGTCTATCCAGGAAGAGATCGATGCGCGTCTGTCCGAAATTGGCCGTATCGCCAAAGAGACCGAGTTCAACGGCGTGAACGTGCTGGACGGCTCCACCTCCCAGCTGAAAATTCAGATCGGCGCCAAAGATGGCCAGACCATTGATATCGACCTGCCGTCTATGGACCTGGAAAAACTGGGCCTCGACGGCTTCAGCATCACCAACGCCATCGGTAAAGGCTTTGAAGGTCCAACGCTGACGGGGCCTGGTCAGGAAGTCGCTGCTGGAGCAACGGTGGATTTCGGCGGTACTACTGCCGTCATGAATGACGCCAATATGAGCTTCATTGCTACAAATGTGTTTGGTACCGGTAAAACAGCTGCCGATCTCTCCCTCTATACCTCGACCGACGAAGACGGCGCTACGCATATTTATGCTATCGACGCAACGGACGGCGGCGAAGCCGTAGAAATTACCGGCATTACTGCTACTGGCGGGGCTATCGATGGTGTCAATACGGGTGACAAACTGTCCAAAGTCGACACTGACGTACTGCAAAATGGCCTGAGCAAAATTAAAAGCAGCGATCAGTTTACCGTTGGCCAATCCTTTACCGTGAAGACTACGGGTGGTGATGACATCAAACTGACGCTTGATGCGGCGATGCTTGATGACATTGCAGCTGAAGTCAATATGAATGTTGAAGACATGTCCCTCTACGGCGTCAACAACAATGGCACCATGGAGTACTATGCCATTGATAAAGACGGCAACGGCATGCAAGTTCCTCTCACCTATGACGGTAACAACTTGGCTGTCGGCACCGCAACCGCGGCCGGCGCAGCCGATATTGCTGCAATCGTTAACAACTCTAACGACAAACTGACCAAACTGGATGACGCGCTGGCGCAGGTTGATAGCTTCCGTTCCGGCCTGGGTGCGGTTCAGAACCGTTTCGGCTCCATTATCAGCAACCTGAACACCACCATCAACAACATGACCGAAGCCCGCTCCCGTATCCTGGACGCAGACTTCTCTTCTGAAGTGTCCGCCATGAGCCGCGCGAACATTCTGCAGCAGGCTGGCGTGACCGTACTGGGTCAGGCCAACCAGGTGCCGCAGAACGTGCTGAGCCTGCTGCGTTAATCGTCGGTCTGACTTAACCCCTACTACGCTCGGCGTCTCTCCGACCAGAGCCTTTGCCCTCCCTTACGGGAGGGCTTTTTTATGGGATTAAAACAGCCGAAAACACGGTTTTCGGCTGTTTGAGGCAGACCAGAGAACATTATTCGTTGTTTTTATGAGAGTGAAGTTCAGCCTTTGTAAAGACAACGAACGTTGTCAGCAGTCTTAGCCCTCCCGTGCGGAGGGCTTTTTTATGGCTAATTAAAAGAACCTCTTCAGCAGCCAGCCATCAACGCTATAGCCTAACCCTCCGCGCACCATCAGCATCAGGCAAATCAGCATATACAGCGGCTCCGGCAAATAAAGCAACCAGCTGTACCAGGTCAGAAAATTAATCCCCTCAGGAATGTAGTTCACACCGACGGTAATTAATGCGACCAGGCTGATAATAAACAGCACCGCGGCGCTAATGCGCGTAAGCAGGCCAGCGGCCAGCGAAAGCCCTAACGCGCATTCGCAGAACGAAACAAACACCGCCATCACCTCCGGGAAAGGAATACCGGCAGAGGTAATGGTTTCCAGCATCAGGTGCTGGTTGTCAGGCACAAATAGCTTGTTATAGCCGGTGGCAAAGAAAAACACCCCAATAGCCACGCGGGAAATCACCAGGGGATAATCAGACGAGGCCATTGAGGTATTCAATAACCGTTTAAAATCGTAGCCGTACATACCTTTCCTTAGTATTCAGCGTTTTTAAGGCGAGTTTATCCCGCCGTCCAAAACGAATAAGGGTTTAGAAAAAATAAACTATTTACTGCGGAATTACTCTGCGAGTATAGCGTTCAGCACCCGGGGTGCAACCCGGTAGCACCCGAATAAGCCTTTCTTCCGGCAACTTTAATATTATTACCGTTGCCCCACCGTTGACTTATTCATGAAGAAAATTCCCTGCATGAGCGCCGCCCCGGATTTAACCACACAAATTAAGTGGAAACATTTAAACGTGCTCGCCTGCCGCTAACCTGGTGCCGGGTAACGCAATTATCAGCACGCCGTCCCGCGTGCCGGGTAAAGCACGCCATCTCCAGAAGCCCGGGCCAGCATTAATCAGGATGAATAGACAAAAGCCCCGCCACGCCCAATAATTAATAATATTAAATTTGTTAAAGAGGCCGCGGAAAGCACTTGAAAAACAGCGTAATAAAACATAAAAAAGCTCACCGCAAACCTGCGGCACCGCGCGCACAGGACAACATCATTAAAAAAAACATTAAGCCGCTGAAAGCCTTTAGTTATCCACCTGGAAGATGCCCTTAACTATGCTTAACATCATTACCATCGGATCTTCAGCCACGCTCGACATGCAAACGCGAACGCTGACTCGCGTCGAGGATGGAGCAAGCATTACGCTGCCCGTCTCCGCCTGCCACTGTCTGAAAGCACTGGTTGAGGCCAAAGAAGACGTGCTGTCCCAGGAACAGCTTATGGACGTTGGCTGGCGCAACGCCGGCGTGGAAGTCACCGAAAACAGCGTACGGGTGATGATCAATAAGATTCGTCGCGCCATCCTGACGCTTGAAATGCAGAACAGCATGACGCTGCTTGCCGTTACGCGCAGCGGCTATCGGCTGATTATTCGTGATATTAGCGAAGAACCCGAGCCTGAGGCGGTTATCGCCCCGCAAAAGCCAGAGGCCCCCACGCCCGAGAAAACCATCACGTCTTCAGCCCCTTCCCCGGCAGCCGGCGTCAAAAAAACCTCACGCTGGCCACGCCGCGCGCTCATCGCGCTGGCCGGGGCTGCCGCAGGAAGTCTTGCCGCCGTATTAGCCATTAGTCTGGTAAAAGTCGAACCCGATGACGTCCATTTCGTGCACTGGAGCGGAGACAATATCCCGCCGCAAACGGAGGTTTGGGTGCCCGCGGAGCGGCAGCACCAGACAGCGGCTATTCGCAAAACGCTGCAGCTCTACCGCGACTACGCGCTTAAGCGCGAGGCAAAAAGCGAACAGGCCCGGCATCTTTATATTACGATCGGCGACAACCCCCAGTTTGTAGGCCTGATAGCCTGCGTTGACCCGCTTCAGGCTTCGGAGAATAACTGTGAATCGTACTATTTTAAAGACCGTTAAATCCCCCGGCGTGCTGCTGTTTGCGGCAGGGTTTGCCGTCGCCGTACTGGGGTTTGCGATGAAAGAGTTCTTCTTCTATCCGGTAAAAGCGGTGTGCGTGGCGCCGGTTTCTTATTATTCGATTGACGAAGACGAAAACTGGACGCTAACGAGAGGGGTTTACCGTTTTTACCGTGAAGGGTTAACCCATGGCCGCACGGTGTATATCGGCACCATTAGCCACTTTGTCGGCGACCTGCCGAAGCAAAGCCCAATCCCGGTCCTGCGTGAGGTTCGCTTCACTGGCATCCTGGAAAAGAATATTATGCGCACCACCGTAGCCTCCCAAAGCCGCCGCCTGGGCGACCAGAGCACCGATGCAGAAGTGGTGAAATATGTCTTCCCGCATATTACGCCGGGGGAAACCAGTACCAGCTCGCTCTATCTGCTGAATGGCAAAGTGATAGCCTCTGGAACCGAAACCGTACCGCGTATACTGTGCATCAACTGACGCGCTTTGGCGTCATAGCCGCCGCACCAACGGGCAAATGATGCCCAGCGCGATACCTTAATTAACGTCTCAGGACATCTTATGATGGAAAGATTCAACCCCGGTTACTACAACGAACAGCAGCTTTCAGAGGCAGGGCTCCAGTCCGTCGGTAAGAACGTGCTGGTGGCAAAAAACTGTACCATCGTTGGGCTTGAGAACATGTCCATTGGTGATAATGTGCGCATTGACGGGTTCACCACCCTGATTGCCGCCGGTGAAGGCTATTTGCACATTGGCTCATACGTGCATATCGGCGGTTATAGCGCTATTTTCGCCGGGGCTGGCGTAACGATGGATGATTTTTCCGGACTTTCGCAGGGCGTGAAAATCTACTCGAAAAGCGATGACTACAGCGGCGCATTTATGACTAACCCTACCGTACCGGCGCATCTTACCAACGTGCAAAGTGGAGCCGTGGTCATTGGGCGTCACGCTATTGTCGGTTCACAATCGATTATTATGCCGTCGGTATCTCTTAATGAAGGCACCGCCGTTGGGGCGAATTCTTTAGTCATGAAATCTACCGAGGAATGGTCAATTTATTTTGGCTCCCCGGCAAAAAAAATAAAAAACCGCAAACGCAATCCGCTTTTACTGGAACAGCAAATTTATCAAGCGGGCCTGGCCTGACCCGCAACAATATTGACTATTTTGCTTACCACACCGGACTCCAGCCCCGGGTAAAACGGCAGGCAAATTACCCTGTCGGCAACAAAATGCGCATTGGGCAATGCCTCTGGCTCTGCGCCCCGGGCGTGCCTATACATATGAAAGCTGGTAATCAGCGGGTAGAAATAGCGGCGGGGGATAATATTGCGTGCCACTAACGCATCAAAAAGCTCATCGCGCGTTAATGGATAGTTATCTTCGACCACGACCGGAAAATAGGCGTAATTCCAGCCCAGCCCTTCAGGGACAGAAGGTAGGGTAATTCCGTCGATGCCTTCCAGCCCCTGCCTGAACTGCGTATAAAGCGCCGTACGCTGTTCAATAGCGCTATCTATATGCTGGAGCTGCAATAGCCCCCAAGCCGCCTGCAGCTCGTTCATTTTGCCGTTAATGCCCGCGGCAACCACGGTGTTTTCATCGGCTATGCCGAAGTTTTTCAGCAGATCGATACGCCGCTTCATGCTGGCGTCGTGGCAAATTATCGCCCCACCCTCAATGGTATTAAACACCTTGGTGGCGTGGAAACTCAGTACGGAGAGGTCGCCCTCCAGCAATACACTGCGGCCCTGCTGGCGCACACCAAAGGCATGGGCGGCATCGTAAATCACCTTCAGGCCATAGAGGTCGGCAATCTGCTGAATACGTGCCGTGTTGCAGGGCAACCCGTAGCAGTGCACCGGCATAATGGCCGTGGTATGGCTTGTAATGGCCTGCTCTATTTGCTCAGCATCGAGATTAAAGCCACCGGGTTCGGTATCAACAAACACCGGCGTCAGACCGTTCCAGAGCAGGGAGTGTGCGGTAGCCACAAACGAGTATGGTGTGGTAATCACCTCCCCGGTCACGCGCAGCGCCTGTAAAGCGGTCAGCAATGCCATTGTGCCATTGGAAAACAGGCACAGATGCTCCACGCCAAGGTAGTCCGCCAGCGCCTCTTCCAGTTGCTGATGGCAGGGGCCGTTATTGGTGAGCTGCTGGTTATCCCAAATCTGTTCAAGGTAAGGGATAAACGCCTCCAGCGGCGGCATCAGAGGGCGAGTAACATAGGTCTTTTTCTCACTCTGCATCGCCGTCGCTCCAGCGGTGTTCATCTTCAATCACCAGCGCCGACGGCGGCTCACCGCTCAGATGGCGCTGCCAGACGGCTTCCAGCATTTTTTCAAAATAATACGCATTGTGACTGTGACTTTGTTCACGCCGGATAATACGCTGCCGCATTCCCTGACGCAGCGCATTCAGATAATCACGGCGACCATCCAACTCAATAACCTTACGGGCATAATCTTCAAGACTGGTGGTAACAAATGCTTCCAGGCCTATAAGTCGCATGGCCAGCGCCGACGTACGCGAAACCGCAGAGGTTTCAATGGTCGTCACCAGAGGCACCCCCATCCAGATCGCATGCTGCGCGGTGGTACCCGCTGAGTACGGATGAGAGTCGAGCAGGATATCCACTTCATGGTGCAGCGCCATATAGTCTGCAAAGTTTTGCTTAGTGCGGAACTCAAGCTGCTCACGGGCCACACCGCGCCGGGTCATCTGCTGCGCATAGTGTTCCATCATCGCTTCATCGGCCATAAAGCCCATCAGCATACGCGCATGAGGTAATTCACGCAGAATACTTGCCCAGCAGTCGAGGAGCGTCGGGGTCAGCTTTTGCGGCCGGTTGAAGCTGCCGAGGGTCAGATAGCCGTTTTTCAGCGCCGGGAGCGCATTTACCGCCGGGGCTCTGGCGCTGTATTCAAACAGCTTCGCCGAAGGCAGTGAGATAAGCTTTTCGCAAAATACGCCGTCCAGCTCACCGGGCTGCGCCAGGCCGTCCGGCATCAGGTAGTAATCCATCTGCGGCAGGCCGGTGGACCCCACAAAGCCAATCCACGACATTTGCACTGGCGCAGGCTTCAGGGCGAAGACCGGCAGCCTGTGACCGGCGGTAAACCCGGAAAGATCGACAAGAATATCAATTTCATCGGCGGCAATCCGCGCCGCGGTTTCCTGTTCCCCCATTCCCCCAACGTGAAGGTAGCTTGTCGCGCTCTCCCGGTAGAGCTCGCTAATGGCATCTTCCCTGCCGGTGGCGTAAGCATAAAGCTCGTAGCGCTGGCGGTTGAGGGACTTCCAGACCGGATAAATAAAGGAATGTACCGGGTGGTTATTGAGATCGCCCGAAACAAACCCTACGCGCAGCGTTTTTCGCTGCGGATTCTGGCGTGCAGAAGGCGTGGGATAACTTAGCTTTTGCCCCCATTCGGTCACCAGTCTGCCGTATTCCCGGTGCTGCTGGAACTTCTCAGCCGCCGGCATTTTATCATCATGGGACAGTAAGAAGACGTACATTCCCTGCGCGGTAACCAGAGAAACTGCGCTGTCAGGCTGGGCCAATACTTGACGACAAAGGCTTATTGCCTCAGAAAAACGCCCGGTATGGCTAAACAGAATGGCCAGGCTTAACAAACTGGTGCTGTTCTTCTCATCCAGTTCGATAGACCGTCTCAGACAATGCTCTTCAAGCTTTAACTCATCCATTACCTTGTAGTAGCCAGATAAGCATTGCCAGCCACGGCTGCGGCCAGGGGTTCGCTTAATCAGATACTGGCTCAGCAGTTTTGCGCTTTGAGAGCGGCTTTCCTGCTGGCCAAAAATTTGTGCAATCAGCCATAGCGCCTGCGGATAATCCCCCCCCAAACCAAGGCGCTTGCCCTGGAGCATTAGCGCCATATCGAAATCGCCGCCGTGGCGGCAGGCGTTGGCGGCCAGCATCAGGAAGCGCCCGTCCCGCCCGTGAGCGGGCAGCAGCTCGCTAATTTGTGCTTTGGCCTGCTGAATCATGCCTGATTTAAGCAGAGCTTCAAGCGCGTGCCCTTGCTTAACCGGCAGCGTTTCCCGGGGCTTTTGATTGACGATGGCGCGCTCTTCCGCCGCCGTCAGCTGCCCGCCGAGCGACGGTGGACCGATCGTCACCAGGTACGTTTTCAGGCAGGCTTCCAGCTGCGGCCTGTCGCCATTTGCCATCACCGCCTGCCACAGCGTCACCCATGCCGGTGCGCTGCCGCTAATCAGCCCTTTTCCTGCCAGTTCAATCGCCGTTCGGACATCCTGCGTGGAACGAAGGGCAAAACCGTTTTTACAAAGCGCCCACTCCGGCTGCCTGAAGGTCACGCGCTCGCCCCACCAGTTACTGCGCAGGCAGTACTCTCCGCTGGCTACTTCGCTCTCGCTGAAAGAGCAGACAGCTCGCAGCGGCTTGTTACGCTGAAGATTGTACGGAGAAGGTGCCGAGGCAACGTACAGCATCGGCGGCTTACTCAGATACAGCTCTCGTAACGCCCGCAGCATCTTCTCCCGGTGCTGCTCCGGCTTTTCCGGCTCCAGCGTCAGTTGAATAAGCTGTTCCGTACTGAGTGAACGCGGCCACGCTGCGCCCATCCAGTCCAGCAGGCTGCGCACCTCCGGCGTGGCGGTCACCACTTTATCTCCACCGCGTGTCAGCCGCTGGTTTTCATCATCCGTTAGCCCGTAATAGGCCGCCCAGTGCAGGGTGTCGATTTTTTCCAGCTCAGGATTATCGCATACCGGCTGCGGCGACAACGCCGAGATCAGCAGACTAAAGCGTTCGCTGCGCTGCACGGCAAAGTCCAGATACTGCTGGGCTTCCAGCCGGCTTTTCCCTGGGTTTATCACGCGCTGTAGCTGATGGACGTGTTCACTATAATGGCGGGCAATTTCATACTGCGGCACAACGTCGCCAATCAGGCGCAGCCCGCTGGCCTCCACGCGCGCGGTAAACTCGCTGAGCAGACAGGCATCGTTGCTTTGCTCAAGGTATTGAGCCATCAGTTCAGCGTCGCTCATTTGCAGCGCCTGCTGGGCCTGGCGCTTGATTTCCCCTTCGCCGTCGACCATTTCCATAAAGGTCAGGATCGCTCTGGCGCTGGACAGCCACCCCTGCTCGGTTTGCGCGTCACGGGTATGAAAAGCGATAGCCTGATGAAACAACGTGTTTGCCCTGGCGCCGGGTAAGACGTTCCACTTTACGGCAATCAAGCCGCTTTCACTTAATTGGTTGCTGCACCAGCTCAGCAAGGCTTCTCTGGTTTCTTCATCCAGTAAAGAATAAAGCCGAGGCAGAATAATATAATCAAATTTACCCACGTCGAGGGAAAGCAGGTCGCCTATCCCCAGACAGTAAAAATGAATATTATGTCCGCGGCGGTCATGGCGGCATTGATACGCTCCGGATCGATATCCACGCCCACGCAGGTGCTTTCAGGATACGCCGAGGCGTGACACAGTAGGCTTTCTCCGCTGCCGCAGCCAATATCCAGCACGGTGGCGCGTGCCTGTTCCGCACAGGTGAAATTATACAGCCAGGCCGCCGAGGCGATGGCTGCCGGAGAATAATGCCAGCTGGAATAGAGAGGGTTCACGTAAATAGACCATTAATAGCGATTTTATTACCGCTGATTTTATCATCAGGGGTAATGGGCCTATTTTGAAATAAGCTGACAGAAGTGCAGAGAGTTATCGCTTCGGTTATTTAGCTAAATGCCATAATAAGCGTCGAGAGGTTTTCAAAACCGCTAGCCATTAATCTTTCAAAGAACGGAGCCAGCGTCTGGGCAATCAGTGAAAGCGCCACCATGCCCGCGGTTAATGTCAGCGGGAAGCCCACCACAAAGATCGACAGCTGCGGCGTCAGGCGATTCAGCAGGCCAAGCGTGAAGTTAATACACAGCAGGACGGAGATAATCGGCAGGCCAAGCATCAGTCCCTGTCGGAAAATGATGCCCGCCTGCTGCACCAGATAGAGGAAACCGCCCGCGTGCAGCGGCGCGTCGTTCACCGGCAACTGATGGAAGCTTTCGGCCAGAAAAGCGATCAACCACAGGTGGCCGTTAAAAACCAGAAACAGCAGCGTCACCAGCAGGTTAAGAAAGCGAGCGATCACCGGGGAGTTCCCCGCGGCCGGGTCAAAGAAAGTGGCAAAAGAGAGCCCCATCTGCATACCGATGATCTCACCGGCCATTCGCACGGTAGCGAACAGCAGCTGCATCGCCAGGCCGATAGATGCGCCAATAATGACCTGTTTAGCTATCACCCATACGCCTTGCCAGGAGTAGACGCCGATACCGCTCTCCGGCAGGTGGCCGCCAATCAACACCGCAGCCAGTACCGCCAGCCCAATACGCACGCGTTTTGGCACGCCGTTTTCACCAAATACCGGGGCAGCAGTCAGCAGCGCCGCCAGCCGCACGGTAATGAAAAAATAGTGGCTCAGTAGAGCGTAGAGCTGCTCAAGCGGAAGGGAGAATGCCATTAGCCAATCACGGAGGGAATACTGATGATGAGCAAGCGGGTGTATTCAATAAAGTTGCGCATCATCCACGGCCCAAGCATCACCGCAATGCCGACGATCACCAAAATTTTAGGGATAAACGTCATGGTCATTTCGTTGATCTGTGTCGCCGCCTGCAAAATGCTGATGATAAGACCGGTCACCAGCGCCGCCAGCAGCAGCGGCCCCGCGACCATCAGGCCAACTTTAATGGCCTGGATACCAATACCCATTACGCTTTCAGGAGTCATTGCTCTACCTAACTGTAAAAACTTTGCGCCAGCGAGCCCATCATCAGCTGCCAGCCGTCAACCAGCACGAACAGCATCAGCTTAAACGGCAGCGCGATAGTCGCGGGCGGCACCATCATCATCCCTAGCGCCATTAAAATACTGGCGACGACCAGGTCGATTATCAGGAACGGAATAAAGATCGTGAAGCCTATCTGGAAGGCGGTTTTCAGCTCGCTGGTGATAAACGCCGGTACCAGAATGCCGAGCGGTACCGCCTCTGGCCCTTCGATATCGCCGGACTTAGCGATCTGCGCAAACATTGCCAGATCGTTTTCCCGCGTCTGCTCGAGCATAAACGCCCGTAGCGGCTGTACCCCTTTTTCCAGCGCCACTTCCATGGTGATTTTGTTTTCCTGCAGCGGCACCCAGGCCTCTTTGTGGATCTGGTTGAAGACCGGTGACATCACGTAAAACGTCAGGAACAGCGCCAGCCCGACCACCACCTGATTTGGCGGCGCCGTGGGCGTACCCAGCGCATTACGCAGCAGGCCAAGCACGATAATGATGCGGGTAAACCCGGTCATCATCAGCATCAGCGCGGGCAGGAAAGTTATCGAGCTAAGCAAAACCAGCGTTTGCACCGGCAGCGTCCAGCCGCCGTCCCCTGCGGGCTTCATCAGCGTAATATCGCCGTTCGCCGCCAGCGCACCGGCTGCGGGCAACAGTAACCCTGCCCCCAGCGTCAGGAGGCGGAACGGAAGACGGAGAGTCATAAATTAATCCTTGCGGTATTTCTGGCGCAGCGCGGTCAGTACGGAAGAAAAATCGAGGCAGGGCTTAGCGTCATGTGTCTGCGGAGACGGTTCATCGGCCTCAAGCGTCGCCAGGCAGGAGATCTGCCCGGCGGTGACGCCGAGCACAAGGCGGCAACCCTGCACGTCCACCACCACCACGCGCTCGCGGTTGCCGAGGGATTTGCTGGCAACCAGGTTGATCGCGCCTTTACCGTCGTTGAGTCGACCGGCAATCCCGCTGCGGCGAGCCAGC
This sequence comes from Cedecea sp., assembly GCF_036500665.1. Lineage (NCBI taxonomy): Bacteria > Pseudomonadati > Pseudomonadota > Gammaproteobacteria > Enterobacterales > Enterobacteriaceae > Cedecea > Cedecea sp. Next base: position 25,269 of record NZ_DASYBS010000096.1, on the reverse strand, counting down.
CAAGCCAGCGCCACCATCGTCAGGACGATCAGCGCCAGCGCACCGGAGACGGTCATCAGCAGCGAGTCGCCCGCCAGCACATCGCCAGACGCGGCCGGTAGTGTGGATGCATTCATTAGCGGCTCAGGCGGTGCATACGCTCAGACGGCGTGATGATATCGGTAATGCGGATACCGAACTTATCGGAAACCACCACCACTTCCCCCTGGGCAATCAGATAGCCGTTGATCAGAATATCCAGCGGTTCACCCGCCAGGCCATCCAACGACACCACGGACCCCTGGCTCAGGCGCAGTAGCTCCTTGATGGTCATCTTGGTTCGCCCCAGCTCTACCGTCATCTTGACCGGAATGTCGAGGATCATATTCATCTCTTCGCCCAGCGGGGACGAGGCCATATTTTTACCCACGCCCTCTGACTGCTGCTCGCTCATCGCCTCACCCCAGAGGTCGTCCATCGCGGCGCCCGGCGCGTGATTATTGTCGCTCATGGGAAATTACTCCTTATCTAACGAAGGTAATGCGGATCGAATCATCTGCTCGACCTTCAGCGCATATTGATTATTGACCGAGCCATACTTCGCCGTGAACACCGGCACGCCGCCGACGCTGGCCTCTATTAACTCTTGTTTTTCCAGCGGAATAACATCCCCTTTCTTGAGCTTCATGACTCTTGAAAGGCGGGTATCCGCATCGCCGAAGCGGGCAACGACCTCCAGCTCCGTCTGGCGCATATGGTGGGTTAACAGCCCCCGCCACTGGGTATCATCCTGCCCCGCGCTGTCCATTGGCGGATTACTTAGCAGCTCACGTAATGGCTCGATGGTGCTAAACGGAATACAAATGTTGAATTCACCCTGATGCGAACCGATTTCCACAGAAAACGGCGTGGTTACCACCACGTCATTCGGCGACGAGGTGATGTTGGTAAATTTCACCTGCACTTCAGAGCGAATGTATTCAGTTTTAATTTTGAAAATGGAGCTCCAGGCAAACTCATAGGCCTCCTGCGCCATCGCCAGCATGCGGTGGATAACGCGCTGCTCGGTGGGCGTAAATTCCCGCCCGTCGGCTTTGGTCGGAAAGCGCCCGTCGCCGCCAAACAGGTTGTCCACCGCCATAAACACCAGCCCCGGCGAAAACGCCATCAGCGACGTGCCGCGCAGCGGGTTGAGATGCAACAAGTTCAGGTTGGTCGGCACCGGTAAATTACGGGCAAACTCGTGGTACGGCTGGATCTTAATATTGCCAGCGGTAATATCCGGGCTGCGTCGCAGCAGGTTAAACAGCCCCATGCGGAACTGACGGGCAAAACGTTCATTAATAATTTCAAGCGAATGCAGACGCTCGCGGATCACCCTTCGCTGGGTATTCGGATCGTAAGGCCGCGCCTCATTATCCAGCGGCGGCGGCTGATGCCGCTCTGCGCTCTCATCAGAGGCGGAATCGGCATTCAGCAGGCGATCGATTTCGGCCTGAGATAAAAAGCTGTCGGACATAGTCGTTACCGCAGAATAAATTCGTTAAACAGAACGTCGCTCACTTTTACCGACTGGTTCATCGCCAGAGGTTTACTGATTTCCTGGCTGATACGGGTAATGAGTTGCGATTTACCTTCATTGCTGACCAAATCTTCATACGTTAACCCGGAGAGCAGAAGAAAAATTCTGCTGCGGTATTCCGGTAAATGTTTTTCCAGCGTTTGCTGAGATTTTTGGTCTGCCAGATTCAACGACAGCCCAATAAATAACACGCGATCGGATTCATTGTTCGTCGGCTTCAGGCTGACGGTAAACGTATTTAGCGGTACGTACAGCGGGTCTTTATTTAGCACTACCGTTTCGGCAGCAAACGCTTCCTGCACGCCAGAATTTTTCAGCTTATTCACTTCCAGAAATAAATAGCCGGCTGCCGCACAGGCGGCCAGCGTTAAAATCAGCATGAAGATCACCAGCAAAGAGCGGGATGAGCTGCCGCCAGCAGATTTTTTATTTTTGTTACGCATTGAACATTAAACTCTGTAATTTTATTAACACATCAGCCAGCGGACTGATTAAATATGGCCGCCATTGTAGACCATTTAACCAGCAGCATAATTAAGGGATAAAATTTCATTCCTGCTGGCTTTTCAGAAAATTAAGCGAAGGTGTTTATTCCATAACGCGTTAATTGCGACGGCGGCAGTGGCTGCATACCGTGCTCATCTGTCATCGTGGTTTCCGCTTCCCCCTGCGCTTGTTTTCCCTGCCCGTGCTGCTGCCCACCGCTTTGGGCAGAGGCAGACTGGGCGCTATCGCCGCTGACGTTGGTCTGCCCAAGCTGAACGCCGGACTCGGCCAGCGCGGCACGGAGCTGAGGAAGCGCAGCCTCAAGCGCCTGGCGTACATGCGGGTGATCGCTGACGATATGCAGCTGAGCGTGCTCCTGCTGCATGCGCACGTTAATTTGCAGCGCCCCAAGCTCCTCCGGGTGCAGCCTGATTTCCGCGTGGTGAATACCGTTGCGGGTAAAGGTGGCTAAGTGTTGGCTCAGGGACTGCTGCCACTCAGGAGACCCGACGCTTTGCGGGAGGGAAGCGGCCACCGGCTGAGGACGTACGGCAGCCTCAGCCGGCAGCATGTCCCGCACTTGCTGCAGTGCGCCCACTAGCGGCGTGCTCTCTACCGTTTCAGCACCCTGTCCCCCCGGCGCAGTGCCGACGTTCTGTACCGGCGCATTGACCGCCAGTACCGGCGTACCGCCTTCTGCTAATGCTGGTTTAAACGCCGGCGCAAGCGCCAATTTCGGGTCTGACATTGTCGCCGAGCCATCACGCGCTACCGGTACCTGGCCCGGACCGGGACGTAGCCCCGGGGTAAGCGGGCCGATGACCGTAGCCTCTGCCTCTTCCACGCTCTCTGCTACCTTGCCCGCGACCACCTGCTGAAGCTGCCAACCAGGATGGGCCTCAGCCTCTACCGGCATCAGCGGCATCACGCCCGGCATGGCGCTTTCGTCCTCTTTCTTTGCCCCAGGCTCTTCCGGCTCCACGCGCTCCGGCAGTCCGTCACGCTCCGGCGAGTGAGGCTCTTCGCTCAGCATCGGAAGGGAAAATATCAGCTGCGCCTGCGCCTCCTCCATCAGTTCGTCAAAAGAGTGGCTCATCAGCCCCGCGGATTTTCCCGGCGTTTTAACAGGCTGCCCGTGCAGCATAGCCTGAAGATCAATATTCATAGCATTTCCCGTTTCTGCCCCGAACGCTGGGCAAATTCATCCATCATTTTCTGTTCATAGCGGCTCTCTGCCTGAGCGGCTGCGGTGGCTCTGCGGGTGAGCAGCGTTTCAAACGCGTTCAGTCGCTGCTTGTCTTCCCCCCAGTTTGCTTTCGCCTCCGTGACCGCCTGCTCGCACTGCGCGACGTGCTGACTGTGCTGCTTCACGACCCTGTTGAGAGACAAAATAAACGACTGGTGGTTGGCAAGGTCGGCCACGCTCATGCCGCGTTCCATCATGCTGCTGCGCAGCGACTGCTGGTACTCCTGCTCATAACCCTGAAGCTGGTCGCGCTGGCTTACCGCCTGCTGCCAGTTTTGCAGTGCGCTACCCAGCGCCTGGGTGGTATCCGTTAGCTTCTCTTCCGCCATATCACGCAGCATCGCCATAGGATTTTTCACTTTCATTACGCCACTCCCGGTCAGGACTTCACGTCAGGAAACAGCGCGCCCAGCGCGCTGACAGCCTCTTCATAGCCACAGCTTTCATGGATAGTCTGGTGCAGCCAGGCTTCCATTTGCGGATAACTGCGAATCGCTCTATCCAGCAGGGGATCGCTCCCGGCAACATAGGCGCCCACGCTCACCAGGTCGCGGTTGCGCTGATAGGCAGAGAGCAGCTGTTTAAAAGTTTGCACCTTGCGGTACTGGGCGTGGCTAATCAGTTCGGTCATCGCACGGCTGATAGACGCCTCAATATCAATCGCCGGATAGTGTCCGGCTTCCGCCAGGCGGCGCGACAGCACAATGTGGCCGTCAAGAATGGCTCGCGCAGAGTCGGCTATCGGATCCTGCTGATCGTCACCTTCGGTCAGCACGGTATAGAATGCAGTAATCGAGCCTCCCCCCGGCATCCCGTTTCCGGCTCGCTCAACCAGCGCAGGCAAACGGGCAAAGACCGATGGTGGGTAGCCCTTAGTGGCGGGCGGCTCGCCAATGGCCAGCGCCACTTCGCGCTGTGCCATGGCGTAACGCGTCAGGGAATCCATAATCAGCAGCACGTTCAGGCCGCGATCGCGGAAGTCTTCCGCCACCCGCGTGGCGTATACCGCCCCCTGCATACGCAGTACCGGTGAAACGTCGGCCGGCGCCGCAATCACGACGGCGCGTTCGATCCCCTGTTCACCCAAAATATTTTCAATAAAATCTTTTACTTCTCGCCCACGCTCGCCGATGAGACCGACCACGATGACGTCCGCATCGGTAAAGCGAGCCATCATGCCGAGCAGCACGCTTTTGCCCACGCCGGAGCCTGCAAACAGCCCCATGCGCTGGCCTCGCCCAACGGTGAGCAGGCCGTTAATCGCCCTGACGCCAACGTCCAGCACTTTCTTGATAGGGTCGCGGTGCAGCGGGTTTAGCGAAGCGGTAAACAGGCTGGCTGACTGACCTTTTGCCGGGGCGGGAAGCCCGTCCAGCGGCCGCCCTTGCGCATCCAACACGCGACCCAGCAGCTGCGGCCCAACCGGTAGCTGTTTTCCCGCATCGCTGTCTGCGTTGGGGGCGTAAACGCGCGCGCCCGGCAGGATGCCGTCAACGTGCTCAAGGGGCATCAGGTAAAGCGTCGCCCCCTTAAAGCCCACCACTTCGCTTTCAACGGCCATAATGCCGTGGCTGGTTTGCCGCTCAACGATGCACAGAGCACCGATCGGCAACCGCAGGCCGACCGCTTCCATCACCAGACCGGTTGCGCGGACCAGCTTGCCGTACTGACGAAACTCAGGAATACCCCGTAACAGAGCTTCGCTGCGGTCAATGGCCTCCAGCCAGCCTTTCAGGCGCTGACTCATGACGATGTTCCTTCGCTGGCACGTTCGCAAAGCGCCTGCCAACGGGTTTCGAGGCTGGCGTCAAACTCCACTTCATCGCTAACGATTCGGCAGCCACCCGCTGCCAGCTGCGGGTCAGCCTGGATCTCCCAGCCCATCGTCCTTAGCGTGTCGCCAAGGGCTTCCTGAACCAGGGCCGAGTCAGCCGGGCTAATCATCAGGCGGGCTTTGCCCTGCAGCAGTTCATCCCGCTTCATCAGGCGTTTAATTTGTTCCAGCAGCCTGCTGCTGCTGCTGGACGCCTCTTCACCTTGTAGCTGCTGTAGTGCGGCTAGCGCCAGCTGTACTAAGCGACCGGGGATCAGGCTATCGAGGTTGTCCAGCGACAGCTTAAAGGCACTGACCCATTCCCGGGCCTGGCGCAGGGTAGCCTGCTGTGCCGCTTCGGCATCCGCTTTCCCCTGTGCCTCACCGGCTTCCCGCCCGGCCAGGAAACCCGCGTCGTAGCCCTGCTTTCGCCCTTCTTCCTGGCCTTTTGCTATCCCCTGACTCAGTCCTTGCTGCTCTGCCTGCTGGCGCAGGCGCGCCAGCTCTGCTTTGAGCTGCACGTCAGATTGCGCGCTGTCCAGTTTTGGCACGAATGCTTCCGGCTCGGCCTCAGGCTCCAGCAGGTTTTCCGGCTGCCAGCTGCGCCACTGTGGGGCGCTAAATTCATTAGACGTAGGCATCGTCGCCGCTCCCGATCAAAATCTCGCCGGTCTCGGCAAGACGACGAACAATCAGCAGAATCGTCTTCTGCTCCGCCTCCACCTGCGAGAGCCGCACCGGCCCACGGGAGGCCAAATCTTCGGTCATCAGTTCCGACTGACGACGAGACATATTGCGGAAGAACTTGTCGCGCAGCTTCTCGTCCGATCCCTTGAGGGCGATGATAAGCGTTTCGCTTTCGATCTCCTGCAGCAAGCGCTGAATGCTGCGATCGTCGACGGTGACCAGGTTTTCGAACAGGAACATCTCGTCGATAATTTTCTGCGCCAGCTCGTGGTCGAAGTCGCGTACAGCTTCGATGGCCTGCTCCTCTTGCTGGGATTTCATCAGGTTGAGGATCTCTGCCGCCGGACGCACACCGCCCATTTTGCTGCGTTTGAGGTTTTGGCCGTGCAACAGGTTGTTCAGCACTTCGGTCAACTCCTGCAACGCCGCAGGCTGCACGCCGCCGAAGGTGGCAATACGCAGCATGATGTCGTTACGCTCACGGTCGTCGAACTGACCAAGAATATCGGCCGCCTGGTTACGCTTCAGGTGAACCAGAATAGTGGCGATAATCTGCGGATGTTCGTCACGGATCAGGTCATAAACTGCCTGCGGCTCCATGAAGTTCAGGGTTTCGATGCCGTTCGATCCGTGATGGCTGTCCAGCAGATCTTCCAGCAGAGAAGACGCTCGCTCTTCGCCCAGCGCCTTGACCAGCACGCTGCGCAGGTAGTCGTTGGTGTTCAGGCTAAGCGCAGCGTATTCGCTGGAATCACGGCTGAACTCCTCCAGTACCGATGACATCTGATCGTGGGTAAACCCGGCCATGTTGACCATCGAGCTACTGATTTGCTTAACCTCGTGGGCGTTTAAATGTTTAAACACTTCCGCCGCCAGCTCGTCTCCGAGCGTCAGCATCACGATGGCGCTTTTTTCACTGGCATTCATGATTTCTGTTGTTCCTTACTCATCCACTGGCGGATAACCAGAGCAATCACGCGCGGCTCCTGCTCCGCCAGCTCACGCAGCTGCTGACCATTCATCTCAGAGTCCACACGGCGCTGCGCTTTAGCATTGGCCTGCATTTCGGCCGCTTTCTTCTTCTCGTCAATTTCGGCCTGACGTACCTGCTGCTCCATTTCCAGCCGCTTGATGGTGGTTTCCTGCTGGCGAGCCCAGGCTGGCTGCACCAGTTTGCGCCACATAATCCAGGCGATAATGGCTATCAGCAGGTAGCGGGCCATCGACATCAGCATTTCGCGGAAACTTTGCTGCTGCCAGAGCGGCGGCATAGGTTCTTCGACAACGCCGTTAAAGGCGGAGTTAACAATGTTCACGCTGTCGCCGCGCTCCGCGCTAAAGCCGATGGTTTCTTTCACCAGCGTGTTAATACGCTCCAGCTCTTCCGGCTTCAGCGGTTCTATTTTTCCGTCTTCCCCGGTAGGGAGATGGTTAATGACTACCGCCACCGACAGGCGCTGGATGCTGCCAACGCTGTTTTTGATATGCGTCAGGGTGCGGTCTACTTCGAAGTTGGTGGTTTCGTCGTTGCGGTTGTTATACGGCTGGTTTGTTGCCCCGGTGTTCTGCGCGGAACCGGCTGCGGTCTGCCTGGCGGCAGGTGCAGGTGTCGGCGTATTCAGCGGCTGGGTCAGCGGCGCGGTGGCCGGCGCAGGCGGCTGATTGCTTAACGCTCCCGGCACGCCGCCGGTGGTACGGCCGTTGCCCTGCTCCGACTGGCTGGACTGACGGCTGCGAACCGCCATTTTGTCCGGGCTACCGTTGGGCTGGTACTGCTCTTGCGTTTGCTCTTGCTGGGTGAAGTCGACCTGCGCCGTCACCTGGGTACGTACGTTACTGTCCCCTACCAGCGGCGCAAGAATGCGCTGAATTCGCTGCTGGTAGTCAGCTTCAATTTCGTTGGTGTATTTGAGCTGCGAGGTTTGCAGCCCGCGCACGCCGCTTTGTGTTAGCAGGTTGCCGCGCTGATCTACGATGGTCACGTTTTCAGCCGGCAGCCCGGAAACGGCACTGGAGATCAAGTGGGTGATGGCCATAACCTGACCATCGTCCAGGGTACGTCCCTGAATCAGGTTGACGGTTACCGAGGCACTTGGCTGCTTTTGTTCACGAACAAACATTGACGGCTTAGGCACCGCAAGATGCACACGAGCCTGCTGAATTGGCCCCAGGTTTTCGATAGTTCGCGCCAGCTCGCCCTCAAGCGCACGCTGGAAGTTCACCTGCTCGCTAAACTGGCTGATACCAAATTTTTCTTTATCGAGCAGCTCAAAGCCAACAGCGCCCCCCTTCGGCAACCCTTGCTGAGCCAGGCGCATACGGACTTCGTGTACCTGGGCGTCCGGCACCATAATGGCGCCGCCGGGGGTATCAATACGGTAAGGCACGTTCATCTGCGTGAGCTGGGAAACAATCGCCCCGCCGTCTTCATCGCTAATGTTGCTGAACAACACGCGGTAGCCCGGCTCTTTTGCCCAAAAGATAAGCGCAATCAAAATAGAGATTGTCGCAGCCGCACCGGCGGCCAGCGCTAATTTCGGGCTGGCACGTAACCAGGTCACTGCCGCCTTAACGCCGTCCGCCGGATTGTTTTTTAACTCATTTAATGTGGCACTCATGCCGTAATCCTGTAAGAAATAAGCGAGCAGTAAGTCAACTGCAAGGTAGCCTGCGGATGATGCCAGGCAACAACCGAGTCAATAACGTTTCGGAGAGATTTTTCAGGCGGGCATTATGTCCGTTATCGCATTATTTTTAAGCAACAATAAGGTTCAACTTCTGTCGGCTTATCGGATTTTTCCGACAATTTAAGCACATGCTAAGATGCCTTCCGTTTAAAAGCTGCGCAATTCTGATGCAGTATTTCTTCATTACTTATCCGGAAATAAAATAATGTCAGCAGCAATTCACGGCGTGCTTGAAAAAATACATGCGCAGGCTCAGGCAATATCGGGAAGCACCAATGTATTCCCGCACAACGCCGTTAAAAACGAGAGTAAAGGGGCAAGTTTTTCAGATGCTTTGCTTAATAGCATTAATGAAATAAATAAAACGCAGCAGACATCAAAGCAGCAAACGCAAGACTGGATGTCAGGTAAAAGCGATATCGGCCTTAATGACGTGATGCTGTCGATGCAGAAATCTTCCGTGGCATTTACCTTCGGCGTACAGCTGCGAAATAAAATGGTCAGTGCTTATCAGGAAATCATGAGCACGCCGGTTTAACGGCGCGCCTGATAATCATGAATGATATTTTGCGCCTGCCGCCTCGTTTGTCACAGCTGTCGGATGCATTGTCCGACCGTGAATTACATAAAATTAGCCAGCTGATTTACCGTCGCGCGGGAATAGTGCTTAGTCAGCAAAAGCGCGACATGGTATTTAACCGGCTTTCACGGCGTCTGCGGGAATTATCGCTGACCAGTTTTAGCGAGTATATCGCGATTCTGGAAACACAGCCCGAGAGCCCGGAATGGCAGCTATTTATTAATTCGCTGACCACGAATTTGACCTCATTTTTTCGTGAGGCCTATCACTTCCCGGTCCTGGCTCAGCACGCTCAAAGCCGCCGCTCGGGCTATCGGGTTTGGTGTACCGCGGCGTCAACGGGCGAAGAGCCCTGCTCCATTGCCATGACGCTGGATGAATACCTGGGAGCGACCGTTTCTGGCCCCAGAGTCTGGGCGTCAGATATTGACACCAGCGTGCTGGAGAAAGCCACATCAGGCGTTTATCGACTGGAGGATATTCACGCGTTAAGCCTTACGCAGAAGCGAAACTATTTCCTGCGCGGCACCGGGGAAAACAGTGACAAAGTGCGGGTAAAACCAGAGCTGCTGTCGACCATCCATTACCAGCAGCTCAACCTGCTGGACAGCAAGTGGGCGGCGCCAGGCCCCTTTGACGCCATTTTTTGCCGCAACGTGATGATCTATTTCGATGCCGCGACGCAGGCCAGATTAATGCAGCGCTTCGCGCAGATGCTGAAACCTGGCGGGCTGCTGTTTGTTGGCCATTCGGAACATTTCAATCATCTGAAAGGACGGCTACGGCTGCGCGGCCAGTCAGTGTATGAGCTCGTGGAGGCCTGATGATACGTAAGATACGCGTGCTGTGCGTCGACGACTCCAGCCTGATGCGCAACATGATAAGCGCCGCGGTTAATCAACAGCCGGACATGCAAATCGTCGGTACCGCTGCCGACCCGCTGGCGGCCAGGGAGCTGATTAAACAGCTTAATCCGGATGTGTTGACGCTGGATATCGAGATGCCGCGTATGAATGGCCTGGAGTTCTTATCGCGCCTGATGCGCCTGCGGCCGATGCCGGTGGTCATGGTTTCTTCTCTGACGGCCAAAGGCTCTGAAGCCACGCTGAACTCGCTGGAGCTGGGGGCAGTGGATTTTATTGCCAAGCCATCGGCCTGGGAAAATAGCGTGCTGGCAAACTGGGCCGGGCAACTGGCGGAAAAAATACGCCACGCGGCAAAGGCTTCGCTGCCGGTACGTGCCGCCGTACCGGCCAGGTTCCCGCAATTGCAGGCCGCAAAAGTCGGTGAAGAGAAGCTGATTGCCATCGGCTCTTCCACCGGCGGCACGGAAGCATTACGCCGCGTACTGATTCCGATGCCGCCCCAGTGCCCGGCTATCGTTATCGCCCAGCATATGCCGCCAGGTTTCACCCGCTCGTTTGCACAGCGCCTGAACTCACTGTGCACTATAACGGTTAAAGAGGCTGAAGACGGCGAACCGGTAATGCCCGGCAGCGCGTATATCGCCCCCGGCGATCGCCATATGGAGATTCAGCGCCACGGCAAAGGCTATCAAATTCGCCTCAATAGCCATGAAGCCGTGAACCGCCATCGTCCTTCCGTAGACGTGCTGTTTCACTCGGTTTCCCGGCAGGCCGGAAAGCACGCCAGCGGCGCCATCCTTACCGGTATGGGCAGCGACGGCGCAAAAGGGCTGCTGGAGATGCGCCAGGCGGGCAGTTTCACCCTGGCACAGAGCGAACAAAGTTGTGTGGTCTTTGGCATGCCGCGCGAAGCCATCGCCCTGCAGGCCGCGGTTGAGATCGTAGACCTGTCGAACATCAGCCAGCGGCTGCTGGAAAGCTTCGGCCCCCTGCAAAGAAAAGCGACCCAATAACAAGCGGGAAACCTCCCCCGACGACAGGAGGCATTATTTCAGGATAAGAACATGTTGGATAAAAACTTGCGTTTTCTGGTCGTTGACGACTTCGCCACCATGCGCCGTATTGTGCGCAACCTGCTGCAGGACCTCGGCTACAAGAATATTGAAGAAGCCGAAGACGGCCAGGATGCCCTGCTGAAACTGCGCGCGGCCACCTTTGATTTTGTGGTTAGCGACTGGAATATGCCGAACATTGACGGACTCGAGCTGCTGAAAACCATTCGCCAGGACGCGCAAATGGCCAAAATGCCGGTGCTGATGGTGACCGCTGAAGCCAAGCGAGAAAACATTATCGCCGCCGCACAGGCCGGGGCTAACGGCTACATCGTCAAGCCTTTCACCGCTGCCACGCTTGAAGAGAAGCTGGGCAAAATCTTTGAAAAACTCGGGTGAAGACGATGAGATCACAAGCAAACGGCGTGAGCGAAAACAATTTTAAAGACATTTTTTCTCGTATTGGGCAACTGACCCGCCTGCTGCGGGACAGCATGGCTAACCTCGGCCTTGAACAGGCGATCATGGAAGTTGCCGATGCCTTCCCAAATACCCGTGACCGCCTGGACTACGTTGTCGATAGAACATCTCAGGCCGCCAACCGGGCGCTGACCGCCGTCGAGGTCGCCCGCCCGCTGCAGGAAACGTTGAGCGAAAACGCGGACGCGCTATCCAGCCGCTGGGACGAATGGTTTGCCGACCCGCAGCCGCTTGAGGTGGCACGCGAGCTGGTAAAAGACACCCGTGCCTATCTGCAGCAGGTGCCGGAAGTGACGCGCAACACTAACCAGCAGCTAACCGAAATCATGATGGCGCAGGACTTCCAGGACTTGACCGGTCAGGTGCTGCAAAGCCTGATGGCGCTGATTGAGTCAATCGAGAAAGAGCTTATCAGCGTGCTGCTGGAAAATATGCAGGATATTGAAACCTCCGCCAGCGACGGTGATGCGAAGCTGAAGAACGGCCCGCAGATCAACGCCACCGCCGCCGGAATCGTCGCTTCTCAGGAGCAGGTTGACGATTTGCTGGAGTCCCTCGGCTTCTGAGTAAGCTGACGCCGCACCATGTCTGAATCCAGCGATAACGAAAAAACCGAAGACCCCACACCCCATAAAAAGGCCAAGGCGCGAGAAGAGGGGCAGGTTCCCCGTTCAAAGGAGCTGACTACGCTGTTGATGCTGCTGGTGGGCTGGGGGCTGATGGTGGGCGCAGGAGAGCACCTGGTGCGCAGCCTGCTGCATCTGATGCACAACGGCCTGACTTTCGATCGCCTGCTGATCGCGGAGCCGGTAATGATGCAGCATCGCGCGTCTTCGTTACTGGGGCAGGGTTTTCTGGCGCTGCTGCCGTTCGTCGCCGGGCTGTTTATTACCGCCATCGCCGCGCCGCCGCTGATCGGTGGCCTGAACCTGAGTGGCAAATCACTCAAACTGAACCTGAAAAAGCTGAACCCGCTTAGCGGGATTAAGCGCATGTTTTCCGGGCAGATGGTTTCCGAACTGGTAAAGGCCATCCTGAAGGTGCTGCTCGCCGCCACCGGCGGAGGCATTTATTTACTGTTGAATAAAGAGAAGTTTATCCGCCTGATTTTCCAGCCTCTTGGGCTGGCGCTGGGTGACTTTACCACGCTGATGATCGGCTGCCTGCTGGCCGTCATTTTGTCACTCATCCCGATGGTGGCGTTCGACGTGGTGTACCAAATCTGGAGCAACCTGAAAAAACTGCGCATGAGCCGTCAGGAGATCAAAGACGAATTCAAGCAGCAGGAGGGTGATCCACAGCTTAAAGGCCGCATTCGCCAGATGCAGCGTGCAGCCGCTCAGAACCGAATGATGGCCGACGTGCCTGCCGCCGACGTGGTGGTGAACAACCCGACCCACTATTCCGTCGCCCTGAAGTATCAGGAAGGCAGTATGGGTGCCCCCAAAGTGGTGGCCAAAGGCAGCGGCCTGATTGCCCTGCGCATCCGTGAACTGGCCGAAGAGCACAAAGTGCCGATGCTGGAGGTGCCGCCGCTGGCGCGTGCGCTCTACCGCCACTGTGAAATTGGTCAGGCCATTCCGGCGGACTTGTACAACGCGGTGGCCGAAGTACTGGCCTGGGTATACGGCCTTAGGCGCTGGCGCAAAGGCTTTGGTGTACGCCCGCAAACCCCTGATAACCTTCCGGTGCCTGAGGCGCTGGATTTTGCCCAAGAGAGTAAAGAGTAATGGCCAATATCGCCACCCGGTTACGTTTACCGAACATGAAAGAGACCCAGTGGCAGGTACTGGCCGGCCCAGTGCTGATCCTGACGATTCTGGCGATGATGATCCTACCGCTGCCGACCTTCGTGCTGGACCTTCTGTTCACTTTTAACATCGTCCTGTCGATCATGATCCTGCTGGTGGCGATGTTCACCCAGAATACGCTGGAGTTTTCCGCCTTCCCAACGGTGCTGCTGTTCTCCACCCTGCTGCGCCTTGCGCTCAATGTCGCCTCCACGCGCGTGATCCTGATGCACGGGCACACCGGCGGCGATGCGGCAGGCCAGGTGGTGGAAGCCTTTGGCAACTTCCTGGTGGGCGGTAACTTCGCCATCGGGATCATCGTTTTTATCATTCTGATCATTATTAACTTTATGGTGATCACCAAAGGTGCCGGACGCATCGCCGAGGTGGGCGCGCGCTTCACCCTGGACGGGATGCCAGGTAAGCAGATGGCGATTGACGCCGATCTGAACGCCGGGCTGATTGGCGAAGAAGAAGCCAAGCGCCGCCGTAAAGAAGTGACCCAGGAAGCGGATTTCTACGGATCGATGGACGGTGCCAGCAAGTTTGTTCGCGGCGACGCCATCGCCGGGCTGATGATCATGGTTATCAACGTGCTTGGTGGGTTGATGATCGGCGTAATGCAGCACGATATGTCGATGGGCATGGCCGCCGAAACTTACACCCTGCTGACCATCGGTGATGGCCTCGTCGCACAGATCCCAGGGCTGGTGATTTCCACCGCTGCAGGCGTGGTCGTCACCCGCGTGGTGAACGAGCAGGACGTGGGCGAGCAGATGGTCAGCCAGCTGTTTACCTCTTCCCGCGTGCTGTTCCTGGCCGCCAGCGTGATTGGCCTGCTTGGCCTGATCCCGGGAATGCCGAACTTTGTGTTCCTGTTGTTTACCGCCATACTGCTGGGCGTCGCCTGGTGGCTTCGCGGAAAAGAGACCCAGCTCGCCGCCCAGGGCGGTTCCATCAGTGGTGAGAACAAAGACAGGGCGATGGCTGAGGCCGAAGCGGCGCAGGTTAACGAAGCCACCTGGTCTGACGTTCAGATGGAAGACACGCTTGGGCTGGAAGTGGGTTACCGACTCATCCCAATGGTGGATCGTGACCAGCAGGGGCAGCTGCTGACCCGCGTGCGCGGCATCCGCAAAAAGTTTGCCCAGCATATGGGCTTCCTCCCACCGCCGGTACATATTCGCGATAACCTTGATTTATCGCCAACCGCCTACCGTATTCTGCTGAAAGGGGTGGAAATTGGCAAAGGCGATACCATGCCGGAACGCTGGATGGCGATTAACCCCGGCTGTGCGGAAGGAGATGTGCCCGGCATTGCCTGTATTGAGCCAACGTTTGGCCTGCCTGCGCTGTGGATAGAGGAAGCTCACCGCGAACTGGCGCAAACCCTGGGCTACACCGTGGTTGACCCCAGCTCGGTGATCGCCACCCATATTAACCACCTGATAAGCCTGCATACCGAAGAGCTGTTTGGTCGCCAGGAGGCACAGCAGTTACTCGATCAGATAACCAAACAGTCGCCGAAGCTGATAGAGGATTTGATCCCCGGCGTGATAACCCTGACCACGCTGCATAAGGTGCTGCAAAATCTGCTGGCTGAGCGTATCTCCATCCGCGATATGCGCACCATCATCGACACGCTGGCGGAGTTCGCCACTGCCCAAAGCGATGCCGATGAGCTCACGGCTCGCGTCCGTGCTCGTTTAGCCCGCGCCATCACTCACCAGTGGTTCCCCGGCGATGATGATATTCAGGTTATCGGGCTGGATCTGTCGCTGGAACAGCTGCTGGTGCAGGCGACACAAAACGGAAGCGCTATCGAACCGGGCATTGCTGAGAACCTGATGAAACAGACCGAAAGCGCCCTGATGCATCAGGAAAGCATCGGTGCGCCGCCGGTGCTGCTGGTTAATCCGGCGCTGCGCCTGATGCTTTCGCGCTACCTGCGCCGTATCTTCCCGCAGCTGGTGGTGCTCTCAAGTCAGGAGATCAGCAGCCAGCGCAACGTGCGTATGACCTTTATGATAGGTGGACGCTGATGCGAAGGTTCGCCATTGCCGCGCTAATTTTTCTACCGTCATTCGCCCTGGCCCAAAGTGGCGCCTGGAGTAGCCAGAGCCAGGGGCCTGTCATTAGTCGCGGGCAGCAACGCTTTAAAAGCCAGCCGATTAACGCCCCCGCCCCCCTGCCCACGGGCGCGGTAGCCTCCCGCGTGCAGTGGCGGGTCGTTACCGCTACGCCACCGCCTGGCTATCTCGAACTAAAACTGTGTGGCGGCGGGAGCTGCATAACGCTTCCCTCGCTTTCAGGTAGCCGAACCCTGCCCGCGTCGTTTCCGGCAAACGGCCCGTGGTATTTTCACTACGAGTTTACCACCCGCGGCGCACTCACTCCGCCGATCACCGTTCTCAGCAATCAGGTTACGGTTAACTACCGCGTTCGCTAAGCGGATTAACGTCGGCTTATGCCAAGCTTTGCCGCAAACAACAGAAACGCGCAGCCCGTTACGCGGTCCATCCACTTCACTACGCCAGGTTTTCTGAGCACGCCGGAGGCAGAGCGCGTTGCCAGAATAAGGGTAAGCGTGAGCAGCGTGAAAGCCAGAAGTGCATCGGTGACGGACCGTTTCTGACTCCGAAAACGATGAATCTACTGAAATTCATGCCGCCGGCAACGACTTTATGCCGCTATCTTTCGCCGTAAACCGTCCCGCTCATTGCCGCTATTACCCCCATCGTTCCTCTGTCGATCAGATTAAGAAACACGTCAGCTGCGGCGGCGTTATCCCGCGTTTTGCTGAAGGTTCGGTGAGCCTGAATCAGGGCGGCGCTCCACGTCGCCAGCACTAATGTCGCCGCCAGTTGCGTTTCCGGGGCGTCGTTTTCAAAACCGGAATCGACGGCCAGCGCCTGCGCCAGTGCCAGGGTGAACTCATCCCGTATCGCTCTGGCTCGCGCCTTAAGCGCTTCGCTCTTCTCAATGGTCGAAACAAAGCCCTGCCCGGCCACGGAAAAAGCCACCAGCGGGCTGTTTTGCGCCACCAGCTGGTGAGCAAAGCGGCGCAGCGCTTCCAGCGGGCCGGTGTTTTTATCGCGCAGGTTCAGGGCATTACGCAGCATCTCCAGCCCCTCTTCTTCGCGGTCAAAAAACATGTCTTCTTTACGCGGGAAGTGGTTAAACACCGTCATCCGCCCCACCTGTGCCGCCGCAGCAATCTCATCAACGGTCACCTGCTCAAACCCCTTTTCCAGAAACAGCCGGGTTGCAACGTTCGAGATCTTTTGGCGGGTAGCAAGGCGATTAAGCGTTCGACGATCGGATGGCATTGACAGGATCCTGTTGAATGGATGATTATGTACTGAGTATATATTGGTACTTAGTACAGGTAAACATGAACAAAGCGTTGGTTGTTATTTTCTCCGCCATTTGCCTGGATGCCGTCGGCATCGGCCTGGTTTTTCCCATCCTGCCGCACCTGCTGGAAGAGGTGATGCATACGCCGGATATCGCTCACTGGATAGGCATCATGACCGCGCTGTATGCCCTGATGCAGTTTATCTTTGCGCCACTGCTGGGGGCGTTGAGCGACAGCTATGGTCGCCGGCCGGTCCTGTTGATCTCACTTGCCGGTGCCGCAGTGAACTACCTGATCATGGCCTTCGCACCGCAGCTGTGGATGCTGCTGCTGGGGCGCGCCATCGCCGGGCTCACCAGCGCTAACGTCTCGGTGGCAATGGCCTACATTACCGACGTTACTCCGGCGGAAAAGCGCGCCCGTCGCTTTGGGCTATTTAACGCCATGTTTGGTGCCGGGTTTATTATCGGCCCGGTCCTGGGCGGCCTGCTTGGAGACTATTGGGTCAGGCTACCGTTTATCGCCGCTGCGGTGCTCAACACCTGCAACCTGCTGATGGCGCTGTTTATGCTGCCGGAGTCACGCACGCCGGAGCGCCAGCCGTTTATGCTCGCAATGCTCAATCCGCTAAGGCCGCTGCGTCGAATTTTTACGATGAAGGGACTTATCCCGATTGCGGTGGTCTTTTTTATCCTCAGCGCGACGGGCGAGGTGTACGGGACCTGCTGGGCGCTGTGGGGGTCTGATGCTTTCGGCTGGAACGGCCTGTGGATTGGGCTTTCTCTGGGTGCCTACGGCATTTGCCAGACGCTCACGCAGGCGCTGCTTCCCGGTCCGATTACCCGCTGGCTGGGTGAACGTGGCGCGGTGCTGTTTGGCATCTTTAGCTCGTGCATTGCGCTGACGATGCTGGCCTTCGTGCAGCAGGGCTGGCAGGTGTTTGTGGTGATGCCGCTGTTCGCGCTGGGCGGCGTAGGAACGCCTGCTCTGCAGGCGTTAGCCACCCACAAGGTGGACGCCGCAAGCCAGGGGCAGCTGCAGGGGATTCTGGCGTCTGCCGTCAGCCTGGCGTCTATCATTGCCCCGCTGGGATTCTCAAGCGTCTACTTTGTGGTACAGAAAGCGTGGCCGGGCGCTATCTGGCTGTCGGTGATTGTGGTGTACGCCATCGCCGTACCGCTGGTGTTATTAAGCACCCGCGGCGCAAAAGAGGAGCCGCGGCTAAGCCCATAACCCGGTTTAACTCCGGCGGTCGGCACAGGCCACGATGTCCGGCTTGGCCATGATGGCTTTCTTCACGCCAAAGCGCGTGATATTCAGCATCGCGTTACCGATGTCGATAATCGAGAGAAAACGCTTCCCGGTGGTGGCGCTGATAAGCCGCATTATTGGGGCGATGACGGTATATAAAAGTCGGTAAGACGCGGTACGGGACTGCACGTCCGCCGTCGGCAGAATAAACGCCGGGCGGAAAATAGCGGCATTGCCGGGAAACAGCGCCAGCAATTTGTTTTCCACTTCGCCGCGCACGCGAGCCCACATCTGTGAACTTTTCCCGCTGCTGTCTGCGCCCGCGCCGGAGACATACACAAACGTCAGCTGCGGGCTGCGGGCGTTAAGCTGCTCTGCAACCTGCAGCGTCATGTCGTAAGTCACGCGCCTGTACGCGGCCTCGCTGAGGCCGGATGAGCTTATCCCGGCGCAGAAGAAGCATGCATCAACGCCGCTGAACAGCGGGTCGGATCCATCAAAATCCATCAGATCGCCGTTCACAACATAGCGAATGCGGGGATCGTGTTCGCCTTCTGGCCGTTTCCTGACGAGCAGAATAATTTCGCTCACGTCTTTCGCTTTCAGGCTTGCCAGCAGCACGCCCTGCCCGACCATCCCGCCGGAACCTACAATCACAACTCTCATCGGTTATATCCTGAAAACATAGTGGGTTAAGCCGTAATCGCGTTCCACATCATGCGAAAGCCCAGCTGCAGCAGCGCTTCTTTTTCCGCCGGCTGTTTTTCAATTTGCTCACTGGTGGCATCAGAAATGTTTTGAATCACGGCATAGATAAACGCTTTAGCATCCGTAACGAAAACAGACTGCTGAATGGCCTCATCAAACATTTTATCCGCCTGACTCAGCGCCTCCGGCGTGCTGGCGAGCGTTTCCGGCGTCAGCAGATCCGAAACCACCAGCAGCCTGAGTACCCGCTTCCCATCAGGGTTTTTCAGCGACCATTCTGTGTAACCTCGCCAGATGTGCATGATCTGAGTGCGGAAGTCGGCATCCCTGGGGTAGCCGGTCACCAGCAGGTCTGACATATCCTGCTTCAGCATCAAATAAACTTCGTTTAATAGCTGCTCTTTGGTGGGGAAATAGGTAAACAACGTGCCTACCGCCACCTCCGCGCGTTTTGCAATACTGGCCGTTGTGGCCGACAAACCGCTTTCCGCAACAATAGCCACCGCGGCATCCAGAAGTGCCGCATGTTTTTGCGGGCTTAGTGGTCGTGCCATAACAACGTCTCCGGGGTCGGTAAATTATTGCCGAACAGTGTAATAGATTTAGCCGCCAGGATTTTAGCTTTACGCCCTCCCGCCACCGGCGGGAGGGGACTGTTACTACTCGGGAATAAACCCGGTTTTGCCTTCGATTGCCACAGAGACAGAAATATCCTGCTGCTGCGCCAGCGACTGCAGGCTCTTTTGGTAGCCGCCTTGAAGGATGTGGAAAGCATCCGCGCCCAGTACGGTACGCAGCTCTGGCTCAGCCTGTTGGCTCAGGGTATAGATAGCATTGGCCATTTTGACCGGATCGCCAGCGTTACTTTCCTCCCCGTGCTCGGCAATCCAGCGACGCAGCTGCCCTACGGTACCGTCTCTGTATGCATCGGTTTCCTCGGTCCAGCGTACGTTGGCCTGGAAATTGGTTTTAATCGAACCCGGCTCGATAATCTGTACCTTAATGTTGAATTCGGCAACTTCCTGCGCAACCGTTTCGGCAAACCCTTCCAGGCCATATTTTGCCGCGTGGTAGAACGCTCCCCCCGGGAATGCGATTCGCCCCCCCATGCTGGTGATGTAAATCAAACGCCCCTGCTTTTTAGCCCGCAGAGCGGGAAGGAAGGCACGAGTAATATGCACCGGGGACAGTAGGTTTAACGCAAACTGGTGCTCAATTTCCTGCTCGGTGAACTCTTCCATAGCACCGATGATGGCCCCACCGGCATTATTGACAATGACATCGCTATCGCCGTGTTTTTTCGCGATGTCGGGCAGGCTGGCAAAGTCGGTCACGTCCAGTTTTTCAACGATAAGTTGCCCGGAGAACTGCGGCTGTAGCTCCGCAAGCGCGGCAGGGTTACGTACGGCCGCCACGACGGTATTACCCGCCTCCAGAACGCGACGGGTCAGCGCCAGGCCCAGGCCGCCGGAAGCCCCGGTGATAAACCACTTTTCAGTTTTAGACGTCATCTTTGTATCCTCGGTTGATAAGCACGGCGCGTAGCCAGGCGGTGATATGGTACGAATAGTGTGGCCAACGATTAAATGACTGACCACTCACTCAATTATAAAACTGACGATTTTTTTTGCAACAGGGATGACGAAGATTTATTGATGAGGTGAAGGGATTAATGAACAAAGAAAATGATTATCAGTAAGTTACTGCGATTTTTTTATTATGGGCACAGCGTACAAGGACCGCGCGCTTTCTGCTCCCCAGGCTACGTACCGCTCGTCGCGCGGGAGCAGAAAAAAACCGTTAAATACCGGAGTATTGCGGCGGGCCTTAAGGCAAGCAGATTAAAATGCCTGCCAATGTCCCTCTTCTTCACGCTTTAGCAGCCGGCGCGGCGCGGGCTGGGGCGATAGCTGGACTTTAGCCTCATCGCTGTCGCCCAGACGTAAACCGCTGGTTCTTTTTTCCAGCTCGAAGACTTGCTTATTCAGAATCTCCGAAGAACCAGCCAGCTCTTCTACCACCGCAACGTTCCCCTGGGTCACTTTCTCCAGCTCGGATAATGCCGTGGTAATTTGCTGAATGCCTTTTTCCTGTTCATTGGTCGAGATAAAAATATGCCCCATCAGGGTATCAATATTTTCTGAGCCGGAAACAATGTCCTTCATATTTTTTTCCGCTTCTGAGACCAGGCTGGCACCCTGCAATACATTTTGGTTGGTAATATCAATCAATGACTTAATATTTTTGGCTGATTCTGAACTTTTATGCGCGAGGTTTCTGACTTCGCCCGCAACCACCGCAAACCCTTTACCATGCTCACCGGCACGCGCGGCCTCAACGGCGGCATTCAGCGCCAGAATATTCGTCTGGAAGGCAATGCTGTCGATGATGGTAATGATTTCCGTCATCTTATTTGCGCAGTCGGTTATCGAGGTCATATTGCTGGTCAGCTTCTGCATCAGATCGCTGCCGTGATTAGCCGAACGGTGAGCCCCGCTGGTGATACCGCTCAGCTGGCGGGTGCTGTCAGCGTTATTTTTGGTTCCGGCGGAGATCTGTTCCATGCTGGAGGCGGTCTGGATAAGCATCGCCGACTGCTGCTCGGTTTTGACCGACAGCGTTGCGCTTTGATGTGCCAGGCTTTCCGACAGCGATTTTGCTGATTGCGAAGATTTACGGATATCCATTACCAGGGTAGTAGTTTCTGCCGAAAGCGTATTTATGCCGGGAATTAATCTTCCTGCGCAATTATTACCAAACTCAGGAATATGTACCGATAAATTACCTGAGTTGATTTCATCAATGCTTCGCTTAACATTATTAATTGGCCGTACAAGATATATCGTCATATACGTCCAGAGTGAGGAAAGCAATATCACCCAGGCGACGTTAAGCATTAATAACACGGTGAAACTTGCTGATAAAGCGAACGCCAACAGATCAATAACTAAAAAGGATATAGCCAGGAAAAGGGCAATAACGCTTCGAACGCTTGCATTCTTAAGCATAGGTAATCCTGTCACTCACTCGGGCGGGTATATTATTTATTACCTGGATTTATGGAAAAGCCATCTTACAAAAAAATATGGAGCTATATCTCGCCATAAGCCAATTAAAAGGATTTTAAGTCCGCACTTTTCGTTTAAGGACGACGTCTTTCTGAATATATCCGGGAGGTTACGGCAACAGCAATGTCGCACAGCGGTCATATCTACAGTAACTTGCATTTTGATAGTTACTATGCCAATTTGTGCCCAGACGATAACCCGCAACCGGATAGCTCCATGAAAAACGAACCTCTTTGCAGCGCCCCCTGCCCCATCGCCCGCAGCCTCGGCCGCATCGGTGACAGCTGGAGCATCATGATCCTTCGGGATGCGCTGGCCGGTTTTACCCGCTTTGACGAATTCCAGAAGAGCAGCAACATGGCACCCAATATTCTCTCGCGCCGCCTGAAAGAACTGGTCGATGACGGGTTACTGGATAAGGTCTGCTACAGCAGCGCGCCGCCACGCTATGAGTACCACCTCACCCAGCGCGGCCGCGATTTCCGCATGGTACTGCTGGCGCTGGCTGAATGGGGTAACCGCCACTTCGCTCCAGAAGGACGGCAAATGCAGCTGGTTGAAAGCGAAACCCAGCGTCCCGTGGAGCCAATCCTTGCCGATAAACAGACCGGGGAGCCGATTGTTTCCGGTAAATACACCATGGTGCCAGGACCTGCGGCCTCGCCCATGATGAAGTACCGCCATGAATATCTGCGGCGTAAGCAGGCCGGTGATGCCGGGCTAAAATTCCAGCCAGAACAGTACAGAGAAGCCCCTCATGAATCCGGCCAGTAAGAAAAAGTTAATCACGCTGGCCATCCTTTGTGCGACCGTGTTAGCGGCGGCGGGCTACGGCGCCTGGTGGTGGCATAGCGGGCGCTTTATACAGTCCACCGATGACGCCTATATTGGTGGCGACATCAGCGCGATTTCGACCAAAGTGTCCGGCTACATTCAACAGATTGCGGTGCAGGACAATATGGCGGTAAAAAAAGGCGAGCTGCTGATCCGTATTGATGACCGCGATTACCAGGCTGCGCTGGCAAAAGCCCAGGGCGAAGTTGCCGCTCAGCAGGCGGCGCTGGCGGATATTGCCGCTACCCGGCAGCTGCAGCAGGCCACGATAGAAGGTTCGTCCGCCTCAGTCGCTGCGGCAGCGGCAGCAACGGAAAAAACGGCCAACGATAATCGCCGCTACAGCGCGCTGGAGGCCTCAAGCGCCATTTCGGCCCAGATTCGCGACAACGCTTCTGCGGATTATCGCCGGGCGCGAGCCGAACAGGGCAAGGCGCAGGCGGATAAAGCTGTCGCTGAACGCCAGTTAGCCGTGCTGGATGCCCGCCAAAAGCAAACGCAGGCCGCGCTTGAACAGGCGCAGGCTAATTTAGCCATGGCTAAACTGAATCTCAGCTATACCGAAATTCGCGCGCCGTTCGACGGTGTTATCGGCAACCGCCGCGCGTGGTCGGGCTCTTTCGTCACCAGCGGCACACAGCTGCTTTCACTCGTGCCTTCACACGGGCTGTGGGTTGACGCTAATTTTAAAGAGAATCAGCTGGCACATATGCGCGCCGGTTTACCGGTCACCGTCGTCGCCGACGTGCTGCCGAATCGTACTTTTAAAGGCCATATCGCCAGCGTCTCTCCGGCCACCGGCTCCCGCTTTAGCATTCTCCCGGCGGAAAATGCGACGGGTAACTTCACCAAAATCGTCCAGCGCGTGCCGGTTCGCATCGCGCTGGAAGGCGACGGAGCAAAACTGGATGTCCTGCGTCCTGGGCTTTCGGTCATCGTCACCGTTAATCAAAAGAGCGCACGATGAGCAACGCCCAGGCCGCACCGATGCCGCAGGGCATCTCTATGCCGATGGCAAAAAAGATCTTCGCGTTTGCCAGTATGTGCGTGGGGATGTTTATTGCGCTGATTGATATCCAGATCGTTTCCGCCTCGCTGCGGGACATCGGCGGCGGCCTTTCAGCGGGGGATGATGAAACCGTTTGGGTGCAGACCAGCTACCTGATCGCCGAGATCATTATTATTCCGCTGTCCGGCTGGCTCTCCAGGGTGATGTCAACGCGCTGGCTGTTTGCCGCCTCGGCGGCAGGTTTTACGCTGATGAGCCTGCTGTGCGGCTGGGCGTGGAATATTCAAAGTATGATCGCTTTCCGCGCCCTGCAGGGGCTGGCGGGCGGATCAATGATCCCTCTGGTGTTTACCACCGCCTTCGCCTTTTTCCAGGGTAAGCAGCGGGTCATTGCCGCCGCGACCATCGGCGGCCTTGCTTCTCTGGCACCGACGCTTGGCCCAACCGTTGGCGGCTGGATCACCGAAAACTTTAACTGGCACTGGCTGTTCTTTATCAACGTGATCCCGGGGATTTACATCGCCGTCGCCGTTCCGCTGCTGGTAAAGGTAGATACCCCTGATTTCTCCCTGCTTCGCGGTGCGGACTATTTCAGTATTTTGCTGCTGGCGGCTTCGCTGGGCTGTCTGGAATATACGCTGGAAGAAGGCCCGCGCTGGGGCTGGTTTGACGACAGCACAATCGCCACCACAGGCTGGATAGCGCTGCTGTGCGGCATCGCTTTTATCATTCGCACTCTGCGCCATGCCCAGCCGGTGATGGATCTGCGGGCGCTGAAGGACAGAACCTTTAGCCTGGGCTGCTACTTTTCGTTTATGGCCGGGGTAGGCATCTTCGCCACCATCTATTTAACGCCGCTGTACCTCGGCACGGTGCGCGGGTTTAGCGCCCTGGAAATCGGCCTGGCCGTATTTTCGACCGGCCTATTCCAGGTGATGTCGATCCCGTTTTATTCCTGGCTGGCGAACCGCGTGGACCTGCGCTGGCTGTTGATGGCCGGGCTCATCGGCTTTGCTATTTCCATGTACAGCTTTGTGCCCATCACCCACGACTGGGGCGGCGATCAGCTGCTGCTTCCGCAGGCGTTTCGCGGCCTTGCACAGCAGTTTGCCGTCGCACCGACCGTAACGCTTACGCTGGGCAGTCTGCCGCCCGCGCGGCTTAAGCTTGCCTCTGGCCTGTTCAACTTGATGCGTAACCTGGGCGGGGCTATCGGCATCGCCCTGTGTGGCACGGTACTGAATGACAGAACCAATCTGCATTACAGCCGCCTGGCCGACCATCTCAATACCGCCAATCTGGCGATGACGGATTTCGTCCAGCGCAGCGCCGCTAACCTCACCGCGCAGGGTTTATCGCCTGATGCCGCCGCCAGCGGGGCGCTAAAAAACCTTTCTACCCTGGCGCTACGCGAGGCGCGAACCCAGGCCTTTTCGGATGCTTTTTACCTGATCATGATAGGTTTTTTGATTGCCGCGATGCTGGTCCCGTTAATGAAAAAGCCGCAGGCACACTGATGTTTAGGAGAGATGGTTCCTCTCCCAGTGAGCTTTCTCTTGGTCACAAATAATCATTCTGAAAGATCGGCTAAGGTTCCGTTCACCTCCAGTCCTGCTTCACATGTCACCCCCGAACCGGTGAACGTCTCGGGAGAATCACCGTCATTCCCCCGAGACCCCGGACTCCCGGCCAAATAAATCGACCGCTGAAGCGGCAGACCTCCGTTTTATCTCCCAGTCCTGGGTCGGCTGAGATGCGTTCCCGACGCTCTCAGCCTCCGGCCGTTCCCGACG